>DATDHK010000263.1:0-7028 GCA_036521635.1 Bryobacteraceae bacterium
GTGGCGCGATGGTATGCCTCGTGGATGGGGACGCTGGTGATCGACGAGGCCGATGCTGAGTCGGCCCCGGCGGTCGAGGCGGAGGGGATTCGGTGCATCGTCGCCCCGACCATCATGTCCAGCGTGGAGCGTTCGGCCACACTCTCGCAGACGGTCCTGGATGCCGTTGCCTGAGACGCGCCCTCCGGTCGAGCCCGGTGGATCCCGGGGGCTGAGCATCTTCCCGGTCGAGGGCCTGGGCGAAGTCAGGCCCGGCGACGACTTGGCCGCGCTGCTGGCCGAGGCACTCGTGGCCTCCGGGACGGGTGGGTCGTCGGTTCCGGGGGGGTTGGTCGACGGCGACGTACTGGTGGTGACGCAGAAGGTGGTCTCGAAGGCCGAGGGCAAGATCGTCGAGATCGATGCCGCCGATCCGGAGGCCAAACGGACTTTGGTCGAGAGCGAGTCGGTCCGGGTCCACGGCTGAAGCGGCGAATCAACGAGACCCGGCCGGAATGATAGATAGAATCGGCGTCGGAGGTCTCAAACGTGAAGCCGGTGGCGTTGCCGATCTGCCGGCGTTCTTCTGAAGTAAGCGGCGAACCAGGCGCGGCGCGATTCGGAAGCCGAAGCGTATCCAGACGCGTGCCCTTGGTGGCGAGATAACTCACCTGCAGAACCAGCCTGTGGGGCAGCTCCTGCTGGATGGAAGCGTTCCAAGTCTGGGCGTAGGGCAACCGATAGAAACGGTCGACCGCAAAGCTGTTGGTGATTGTTTTGCCGGGCGGCGTGATAGTGAACCCCGTCGCCAATGTGAGCAGAGCGGCCGAGCTGGTAATGACAGAATTAGTATTGGCGAAGGGCGGCTGGGCCGATAGATTCCGTGCGAATCCGTTGTATGCCGCGCCGTTGTAATACAGGCCGTAACCCGCCCGCACCACCGTCTTCCCCTTGGGCCACGGCCTCCAGGCGATGGCAAACCGCGGCGCGAAATTGTTGCGGTCGGGATTCACCAGACCGGCGGGATACTCTCCCGTGTAAGGCCCAACTTGTCCGGGGACCACCTGCGCAACCGCCGTGAAGTAGCGCGCGATGTCGAGGTTCGCTTCGTGGCCGTAAAGCTCGGAAGGCACTCCGTAGTACTCGTAGCGCAGTCCGAAATTGATGGAAAAGTTGGGCTTCATGCGCCAATCGTCCTGTCCGAAGAACGAGTAATTCGTAGTACGGAAATAAGTGGCGGTGTCGCCGAAGCGTATCGAACTCGAATTCGGAAGGCCCAGCAGAAAATCGGCGAGGTCGTAACCGGTTGCGGCAAGAGGTTGGCCGCTTGCATCGAATCCGCTGGTGGCCAGCCCGGTGAAACCAAATGTGCCGCGGCCGTTCGAATCGGTCTTCACGTTGTTCTGGCTCCGCTGAAACAAGGCGCCAAAGCTGAGCGTATGTTTGCCGCGCATCCAGGTAAAGACTTCGTTGAGGCCCAGGGTCTGGATGCGAGTGAGCGATTCGCTGCCGTCCGTCAAGCCGGCGAAATTCGTGAAACTCAAGTTGGGCGGCCCGAAATTCACAGGGTTGTTGCTGGTGCCCAGAATGCCGAGCGACGCGGCCACGTTCGCGCCATTCGCAAAAAACGGAATCGCATCGTTTCGATTCCGGTTAAAGTTGATGGTGGCCATGTTGAAAATGCGAGGCGCGAAGGTGTGAATCCAATTCAAACTGGTGTTGACGCCGCTGCCGTTGCTGCTATCCAGGAATCCGAAAATCTGCGGCGTGACGCCGGAGCGATTTTGATACTGGAAGTTGAGCGCCAGCCGGTCCTTTTTTCCAATGCTTTGTCCCAGCCGAAGTCCGACGCTCTGATTATTGTTCGGCACGACTGTTGTGAATTGGAAATTCTGAGCGCTGCAGCCGCCGAGAGTGCTTGACGAGCAAGACCCGGTCTGATTTGGCTTGGGAAAAAAATTCAACAGCCCTAACGCGATGGGATTGATTGCGCCGTCGGGAATCCGGCCGCCGGGGAAAGGCGCGTGAGTGGTTGGGTCATAGACGACGCGATTGGAAAGAGAAAAATCGCCGGCGCGTTCCAACAGCGTCGGCACGGTTCCAATCTGCGTCCGCAAATTGTCCGAGCGGTTGCCGGTGTAGTTGAAATTGAAAGTTGTTTTGTCGAAGCGGAACAGCTTCGGAAACATCAGGGGCCCGCCGATCTGAACGCTATACCGCTCCTGCGCGTACGACGGCTTCGCCACTTCCTGCCCATTCACCGCAAAAGGCCGCGCGTCGAAAACAGAATTGTGGAGAACCACATTGACCATGCCATGAATGCTCTGCTGGCCACGATTCCGGCGATTGCCTAGCGCGCCGAAGTCGGTGCGATCGCGGCCGCGAATCTGTTGCTGATTTCCGGGACGATTGCCACCGGGGCCGCGCGGACCGCCAAATCCGCCACCGCCCGGGCCTCCGCCTCCCCGGCCGCCGAAACCACCGCCGCCTCCACCGAAACCACCACCGCCCCCGGGTCCGCCACCACCGCCGAAACCTGGCGCGCCGGTCTGCCCGCCACCGAAACCATTTGGACCATTGCCATCCTGAGCGCCACCGGGATTATCTCCGAAGCCTCCCGGACCACGTCCAAATCCTGGACCGAAATCGCCGCCCGGATCTCCGCCGACTTGTTGCAATCCACGGCTCAACGTTCCATTCAAAAGGAACGCTTCGTTAGCGCTCTCGCTTTGCACACCACTTGGAATTTCCGGTTGAGCAGACACGCCACCGGCATCCTGGCCCTCAATCTGATTAGTCAGTTCCGTCGGTACGGAAGCCTGCTGCTGAGTGCCCGGCCGGCCTCGTTGTTGGCCGGCTTGCGGCGCGCGTGTTTGACCCGCAGGCGCTCCGCTTGGCGGACCGCGGCGGGCAAGTTGCTGCGCGGGTTGACCGTCGGCGACGGGTGGTCGCGATTGTGCCTGCACCGGAGCAGCCGGCACATTGCGTTGCTTGAGCGTGAGATTCCATTCCAGATTCGAAGCGCCGGTGAATTGCACTTCTTTCCGCGCGGTCTCAAACCGGAACATTTCCACTTCAAAAGCCCACGCGCCGCTGGTGACGCCGTCCAGCTTATATTGACCTTGATCGTCGGTGATCGTCACCAACGTCTTGTCGCCTGACGTGGCCTTGACCGTCGCGCCAGGCACCGGCACTCCGTTGGCCCTCACGACGCCGGTTTGCGCGTGTAGGGATGCGCCAAGAAAAACGCATAGCAGCGGGAGAAATAATTTAGAAGTTGTCATCGCTTATCCGAAGGCCCACTGCGGCTATTGTTAGATTCGACGGAACCGAGGGCAAAGTTCCACTATTGTGGCTTCGTTTTCCACCACCACAAATCAGTCAGTGGCTTCTGCACGGGCCAAGTTTGGTTCAGAGTGTCCCCCTCGAATAATTCGCCGTTCTTCATTACGTAACGAATTGTATTGGTGTTGCGGATATCCTGCAATGGATCTTTGTTGAGCACGATCAAGTCAGCCATTTTGCCGGGCTCGATGCTGCCCAGATCTTTGCCGTATCCAATGGCTTCGGCCCCATGAATGGTAGCCGCGCGCAGCACTTCAAAATTGCTCAAGCCGCCGCTTTGCAGCGCCCACATCTCCCAATGGCACTGGATTCCCTGGATCTGGCCGTGGCCGCCAATCACCACTTTGCCTCCGGCCCGCACGATCTTCGCCGCCGAAGCCGCGAGCTTTGGAAAAACTTGCTCTTCTTTACGAAACCAGGGACGGCGCTCGGTCTTGAGGTCGAGCACGTTGTGCGGAAAGAATCGCTGCAGCTTCGCGTCGTCATGGACCTCGGTGGTCTCGTAGAAATAATTCTCCGCCCACGGCCCGCCATAGGCGACCAGCAGCGTGGGAGTGTAGGTAATCCCGGACTTGACGAAGGTGTTAACAACATCGGCATAAAGGGGGACGATGGGAAGAGCGTGTTCGTTACCGCTCATGCCATCAATTGCGTGGGTGAGATCGAGTTTCAGGTCCAGGGCGCCCTCGGTGGTGGGCATCAACTGGTTTTCCTTGCAGGCCTGTACCACCCATTCGCGCTGCTTGCGATTGCCCACCGTGTAGGATTTTACGGTGTTCGTCCGGTAGTATTTCTTGTAGCGCGTAACCACGGCGAGCGTGTCTTCATAGGATTGAAAATCGTTGCTGGAAAAGATACCCGGGCCGGTGGAATAGGCGCGCGGGCCGAGAATGTCGCCGGTGTCGACCAGGTCTTGGTAGGCGAACATGTCATTGGTGCCGGTCTGCGGATCGCGTCCCGTGGTAATTCCATAAGCCAGGTTTGCCAGCAGCGGCCAAGCCTGCATGTCCAGAACACCATGTTTGATTTCCGTCCAGTGTGCGTGCACGTCCACGATGCCGGGCATGATGGTTGCGCCTTTGAGATCGATGATCTTTGCGCCCGCGGGTACGCTAACCGTTCCGCGCTTGCCGACTGCGGCGATGCGATTGTCCGTCACGACGATGTCGGAATCCGGAATCACTTCCTCGCCGCGCATTGTGATTACCTTCGCGCCGCGCAATACAACCGTGCCGGTGGGCTTGTGGCGCGGGACCTCAATATCCACGGCAATTTCTTCGTACTTGGGTTTCTTGTCCGCGGCCGGCTTGTCCTCGCTCTTAGCTTCGGAATCGCCGGCTGGTATGTCGAACGAGACCGATGCCACGGGTTGCCGGAAGAACGACGATCCCAACGACCACGTGATAGTCTTGCCACCGTCGGCCCAGGCAAATGAATCCGCGCCGATGTCCGTCAACTTCTTCAGAGGCACGGATGGTGAACTGACGTTCACGGTGGGCCCCTCGCCGCCGGTGATTGGAACGTCGAGCAGATACAACTGGTCGTTCACCAACGCCAGCGCTTGTTTCCCATCCGGACTGATGCGCACATCGCGTGCCGGCGGCGGCTGCGGAGCATTCGTGCGATTTTTGCCAACCACCTTTAAGTGCGTGCGGCGATCGGTGCCATCGAAGCGGAAGGATTGCAAACCGTGGTCGGAGTAAACGTAGACCCGATCGTTATCGTGCGTGAAGTGCGGCTTGCCGACGCCGCGCGCCGGCACAATCAGCCGCGGCTCACCGCCGTTGTTTGGAATCCAAACCACGTCGAGACCGGATTGACCGCCTTCCTCGCGATCGCGCGTGGACCCTCGTAGCGCAACCACACGCTGTCCATCTGGGGTCCAGGCCGGGTCCTGATAGTAGCCGGGCACGGTAGTGAGTTGCTGCGGCTGCGATTGGCCGTCGGTCCGCAGCTTCCAAATATGGCCGCCTTGTTCGGACCAAGTGACGTACGCCACATATTGGCCGTCATGCGAATAAGCCGGTTCGTATTCGCGCGAACTTCCGGAGGTAAGCCTTGCAGCCTTGCCGCCGGGCAGCGCGAGTCCGTACAAATGCGTGAGCGATGAGAACACCAGTTGCTTGCCATCGGGCGACTGCGCGGGCGCCTGGATCAGACGCGCATGCACCGGGCCCTCCTCCACTCGCGATTCGAATTTCAACTGCGGCCCGAGCTCGAGCGAGACGTCGGCTTTGAATGGAATCACGGACGATTCACCGGTCGCCACCTGCACGCGGTTGATCTTTCCGCCGTAAAATACGACCAATTCCTTGCCGTCCGGCGTGAAAGCGTATCCCGGCAGCACATCGCGCGTGGCTCGCGATTCCTGATCGTCGCGCTGGATCGGATATTTCAGCCAACGGTCCGCGCCGGTGTTGAGATCGCGAATCCGCAAGCCGCTTTCAGTATCAAAGCGCGTGCCATACACAAGCTGTTTGCCATCGGGCGAGAGGACTGGACGAAACGCGCTACCCGGCGCCGACGTAATTACGTCCTCGTCGCCGGTGGTGCGGTCGCGCCGGACGATCTGCCAGAGCGGAAGCGTCACGTTGTAGCCGAAGCTGCCGATGCGGCGGGCGAAGTAGAAATACTTGCCATCGGGCGAGGCAACCGCACCCATGAAGTTGAGGCGCTGTGGCGGCGGCGTGGTGGGCGTAGGCGACGACTTGGTCACCTGCACGCCCGAACCGCCATGGATGTTGTACATCCAGATTTCGTGCGTGCCAATACCTTCCGGGCTGCGCGACACCAGCACATACTCGCCGTCCGGCGTCCAATTGGGCGAAATGAAATCGCCTTGTTTGTCCTTGCTGAGTTGTTTTGGATCGGAGCCGTCCGCATTTGCGACCCACAGGTTGTCCGAGCCATCGCGATCGCTGGTGAAGGCGATCATCTTGCCATCGGGCGAGAACACCGGCTGGCTGTCGAAGGGAAGGCCGCCCATGATTCGCTTGGCCTGGCCGCCTTGAATGGGCAGGGCGTAGAGATCGCCTACCAAGTCGAAGAGAATTGATTTGCCGTCGGGAGAAACACTGAGCGACAGCCACGTGCCTTCGTCCACCGTGAATTCGATCTTGCGCTCCGGCTTGAGAGGCAGGCTGGGCTTGCGTTCCGGTTTCTTGTCTTGGGCAACGAGAGAGACGATCAAGGTGATCCCGACGAATATTCTCCGCATGGAGAAGATTATGTCAGATACTTGTGGGGCAGATTGGTAATCTGCGGCCGATTGGCAATCGGCCGCAGGTTACCAACCTGCCCCACATGTTACAAATCGCGGTAGCGCGCCAACTTCACACCCGACTCCTCGATCGCCTTGCGAACCTCGCCGCTAGTCAAAGCGTCTAATTCCTGACGCCTGCTCTCCTTCAAACGCGTCCGAGCCCCCCGCAGCTCGCCCGTGCAAAATCCGGGATGACACATAAATTCCGTCGTGCCCTCGGGCAGCCCGCGAATCAATTTAGAAAGCTCCGCCGCATCGAAACGCCCGGTAATCTGGAATCCCGCGAAATGATCGGTCGTACGGCAGTGATGGCTGGCCAACTTGCGATGAAACCCTGCGCGGACGAATCCAAAGCTCTTGCTCGCCAGCCGCGTCTTCCACGAAACGCCGCCCGCGCTCAGAGGCAAATCGAACGGCCGCCGCACCCACGGAATCTTGAATT
>DATDHK010000264.1:0-6151 GCA_036521635.1 Bryobacteraceae bacterium
CGAAACATTCTTGCCGAGGGCTTGATACAGCGAGCCGGATTGGTCGCAGAACCTAAAAGTATTCGGATCGTTTACGTTGTTTGTCAGGCCGCCCGGCGTGCTTCCGGTCAGAACGACGCCCGTGCCCGATGCGGTTCCCGATGGAGTGCCGCCGGCATCGCAGGACGTGTCGATTACGTGATCGATGGTCCATCCGGCGAAGAACACGCCTTTCCCGATCCGCCCGTTGAGACCGAATTCAAAACCCGTGTAGGTGTTCCGGTTCAGCTTCTGGTCGGCGTTGGTTTGAAAGAAATCGGGAGTTAGACCCAGCTTGTTCGAATTCAAGTTGAAGACCTGGATCTGCTCGCCGGTAAGCGGATTGACGATGTTGAACGGCGTCCAATCCGCCACCGGATCGACGGCGCGATTGTTGGTGAAGGGCCGATTGTACTCCGTGCGGTGAAGCCAGTTGAAGCTCACCGACATTCCGCGCCGGATCTGGTGCTGGACGCCCGCGCTGTATTGCAAATTGTAGTCGCGCTTGTAATGAGGGTCGAGCGTACGGCTGAGGACCTTCCCGAAACTGGGGTTGGTGCTGGGGCCGATTTCATTTTCCTGCGCAATGCCGTCGCCGTTGGTGGGGAGCACCTTGCCGCCGATGTCGGTATCCTTCCATGTGCGCGTGTCGGTGGATATCGCCATCAGGTTGAAGGGCACAAGATATCCGGTGTCGGCGGGCAGATTGTATTTCCCAAAGCCGGCCTTCAAGGCTGTTTTTCCATTGCCGAACAAATCGTAGACGACGCCCACGCGCGGCGCCCAGGTCTTCCAGCAACCCAACCCTTTGATGGTGGAGCAATCCACCAGCGGGAACGAGCGCGCGGGCACGAAGCGGCCCGCCGGCGCCATCACTGGCTGGATGGACGACTTCTCATATTCAAAGCGCAACCCGGCGGTTATCGCCAGGCGCTTGATGGACCAGGTGTCCTGAACATAAAGCGCGAGGTCCGCATCCACGCGCGGCCTGGAGACGATCGGCGTATTTTGGATCTGCACCGAGACCGGAACACCGCTTGAATATTGCTGGATAAGGTCGGCGTTGACGGACGACACCTGGTCGTTCTTGCCCCAGGCATCCTGAATGCCGGCTTTGATGGAGTGCGATCCGGTGATGTACGAAAGCGACGCGGACACTCCGCGGCGGTCTGGCAGAAAGAAATTCTGGACACCCGGTGCGTTGGTGCGCGTCACCAGGACGCTGTCCGTGTGCGAGGCCCCGGCATACCATTCCGGAGTGAACGGGACCTTTTCCTGGCCGGGCTGATAAACCACGGCGTAGTGAATAATGTTGGTGGAGAAGCCTGCGTCGATTACCAGCTTGGGCGTGACCAGATAGGTCCACTTGCCCTGCGCTACGTAGTAGAGCGTGCCGCCGCGGCGTTGCGCGGCCACCGACGGATCGAGCGGCTTGAACGCCACGCCGGTCAATTCGTGCCCTTTGTGTTTGATATTCCGCTCGTAGGTGCCGGAGAATTTCATCTTGGAATTCATCTGCCACGAGAGCCGCAGCGTTCCGCTTGCGATCCACTGCTCTTCAACACCGGGGCGGGTGAGGTCGGGCGTACCGTCGGCCTTGGGATAAAAAATGCCCGGCGGCGAATCGAAGGTAGTGTTGTAGCGGCTCGACCCGAGGAACCAGAGCTTGTCCTTGATGATGGGTCCGCCGATGGATCCGTCGAAATTCTGGATGTGCTCGATTGTTTGGGCGCCCAAAAGACCTCGGGCCAGCAGATCCGGTGTAACGTTGGACGCTTGCCAGATTCCGTTCTGGCCGGTGATGCCGGCGAACACGGCTCCATGAAACTGATTGCCGCCATCCTTGGGAATCATGTTGACCAGCGTGCCACCGGCCGAGGTTTCCGCCGAGACGCCGCTGGTTTGATAAGTGGTTTCCTGGAGCAGGGCATCGTCAATATAGTTCTGGATCAAGCTGTCCAGATAATTGGAATTGACGTTCATGCCGTCGAGCATGACGGTGGTGTTATAAGCGCTGCTGCCTTTCCCGTAGATGTAGGTTTGCTCCATCTGTTGTGAGCCGCCGACATCGGGAGTGGTGAGCCGGACGCCCGGCACCAGGCCGCCCAGTTGCTGAAAGGTATGCGAGCTGGGAATGACGTCCATGATTTCGCGCGACAGGACCTGCGTGCGCGCCGCATTCTGGACGTCGACGACCGGCGCCACGGCTTCTACGGTTACCGTCTGCCCCAGGGGTCCCACACCCAATTCGACGTTGATGGGCACCGACACGTTGGACGGCACTTCGATGCCGGTCCGCTCTACGGTCTTGAAGCCGGTGAGCGTGAAGATCAGCGTGTATACGCCCGGCCGGATGTCGGCGATGGTGTACCGGCCGGCATGATCGGTAGCGACCGTGCGCGACCGTTCGATCAGCGCCGGACTTCGACCCTCGACGGTCACGTTGGGCATGACGGCCCCGCTCGTGTCCCGGACTACGCCTGAAATAGAACTCTGCGCTGAGGCCAACATCGGCAACAGCACTAAACCTGCAATGACGTACACAGCGAACTTGGCTCTCGTCATCCCCGTTCTCCCAACTGAAGTTTTGTATGACTAACTAATTAGTTCGCTAAGAAATTGTATTGGGGTCGAGTGTACGCGATTTCCGGGAGGCCGTCAAGGATATTTTTAGCCTTGTTACCGACCATACGGTAGAAAAACCGTCCATCCGGCATTTCGATATAGCTTGCCCTGCCTCTTGCATTGGCGGCGCATCGCGGCTAGAGTAGGACTTCATGAGAAAAAACCATCTACTTTTGGCGTGTTTGGTTGTCTTCTGCCCGGCGTCTTCCTGGGCCGAAAAGAAGGTCATCGCACCTCCGGAATTAACATCGGCGGGCCTGCCGTTCAGTCCGGGAATCCTGATCGACGGGACCTTGTACGTCTCGGGCCAACTCGGCCGCGATCTCAAGACCGGGGCCATTCCGGAGGACTTTGAAGCCGAGGTCAAGAATTGCCTCGAAAGCTCGGGCCTCATACTGAAAGCCGCCGGCATGTCTTACGGCGACGTCGTAGCCGTGCAGGTTTATCTAACAGACGTCAGCCTGTTTCAGCGGATGAATGCGGTGTACTCGTCCGTCTTTAAGGAGCCTCGTCCATCGCGGACAACCGTGGGGGTCGCGAAACTGGTAGCCGCCGGCGCCCGAATCGAGATCACCATGACCGCGCGCAAATCAAAATGAGAATCTATAGACTGCTTTGTTGCCTGCCGATTCTGTTTGCGCTGTCACTGGCGGCGGCTGAACAACATCTGCTGTACGTGGCCAGTCCGGGCACCCGCAATTACGTTGAATACGGCGGCGTCGGCATTCTGGTTTTCGATATCGATAACGGATACAAGTTCGTCCGGCGGATCCCTACCTGGAGCGTGCCGGACGGCCAACAGCCCGAGAATGTCAAGGGAATCGCAGCCAGCGCGAAGACCGGCAGAGTCTACGTCACATCGCTGAATCGCATCATTGCGATCGATGCCGTCAGCGGCAAGAAGATCTGGGACAAGAGCTACGAGGGCGGATGCGACCGGCTGGCGGTCTCGCCCGACGGAAAAATCCTTTACGTCCCCCAACTGGAAGGGCCATTGTGGCACGTCGTGAATTCGGCGACGGGCGGGTTGATTTCAAGCATCGAGACAAAGTCGGGTTCGCACAATACGATTTACTCGGCGGACGGCGCGCACGTTTACCTGGCTGGTTTGAAATCCAACCTTCTTTCCGTGGCGGACCCGAAGACGCACAAAATCGCGAGCACGGTGGGACCGTTCGACAACGTCATCCGCCCGTTTACCGTCAACGGAAGCAACACGCTGGTTTTCGTCAACATTAACGGCCTGCTGGGTTTCGAAGTGGGGGATTTGCGAACCGGCAAAAAGTTGTATCACGTCGAGGTGGAAGGCTATAAACAGGGTCCAGTCAAACGCCACGGCTGCCCGAGTCATGGGATTGCGTTGACTCCCGATGAAAGAGAACTCTGGGTGGCCGATTGCGCCAACAGCGCCATCCACGTGTTCGATTCCTCGGTGATGCCGCCCAAGCAGACGACCAGCATAAAGGCGCGGGACTGCGTGGGCTGGCTCAGTTTCAGCATGGATGGCCGCTTCGCTTATTCTTCGACGGGCGAGATTATCGATGTAGCGACAAAGAAGATTGTGGCGGCGCTGCGGGACGAAGCCGGCCGCGAGGTGCAGAGCGAAAAACTGCTCGACGTCACGATCGCGGGCGGCAAGGTGGTTCGCGCGGGGAATCAGTTTGGCGTCGGCATGAAATCCGCCGCCGATCGTCATGCGGGAGTGAATAGCCGGGGCGACCATGCGATGGGCTTTTCACATGAGAAGACAACCCACCATTTCCGGCTGTTGAAAGACGGGGGAGCGGTCGAGGTTTCGTCCAACGATCCGAAGGACGCCGATAGCCGCGAACAGATCCGCGCACACTTGAAACACATCGCGGCGTCGTTCTCCGCCGGAGATTTCGAAATGCCGATGTTCATTCACGACCAGGTCCCGCCGGGGGTTCCGGTAATGAAGCGGCTGAAGAGCGAGATCAAATACGAAGTCGAGAACATCGCCGGCGGCGCGCGCGTGCGAATTAGCAGCGCGAATCCGGAGGCGGTGAAAGCTGTTCAGGATTTTCTGCGATTCCAGATTACCGATCATCAGACCGGGGATTCGCTGGAGCCGTAGCACCGCTACAAAATTCCGATTGACTTCGCAACTCGCGTCAGGATTTCCGCCGCGCGGCCTAGCATTTCCCGCGTGTGCGTAGCGGTCACGATCGTGCGAATGCGCGCCTTGCCTTCGGGCACCGTTGGAAACCCGATCCCAGTGGCCAGCAATCCATTGTCGAAAAGCGCCGCCGAAAATGCGTGCGCTGTTTTCGCTTCGCCTACCATGATCGGCGTAATTGGGGTTTCACTGTTGCCCGTATCGAAGCCGGCCCTGGACACGGCGGCTTTGAAGTAACGCGTGTTGTCCCAAAGTTTCTCAATGCGCTCCGGCTCGTCTTCGAGGATTTGGAACGCAGCCAGGCATGCGGCCGCGACTCCCGGCGGATGCGACGTCGAAAAAAGAAATGGCCGCGCCCGCCGGTATAGGAACTCGATCAAATCCTTACTTCCGCAAACGTACCCGCCGAGCACCCCGATGGCCTTCGATAGCGTGCCGACCTGAATGTCCACGCGGCCGTGCAGGCCGAAATGATCCACCGTCCCACGGCCGTTGCGGCCTAGCACGCCGGAGGAATGAGCGTCGTCGATCATCATGATCGCGCCGTGACGTTCCGCGGCTTCCACCAGCGCGGGCAACGGTCCAATGTCGCCGTCCATTGAAAAGACGCCGTCGGTGATCAGCAGTTTGCGCCCGGCGGCGCCGGACAAATTGTCGAGTATCTTCGCCGCGGCATCGGTGTCCTTATGCGGAAACACGTGGATTTTCGCTTTCGAAAGCCTGCAGCCATCGATGATGCTGGCGTGATTCAGAGCGTCGGAAACGATGTGATCCTCGGGTGTGAGAATCGCCGAAACGGTGCCCGCATTGGCTGCAAAGCCGGACTGGAACACCACGCACGCTTCGGTATTTTTGAACTGGGCGATTCGCCGTTCCAGCTCCATGTGAATGCTCATGGTTCCGGAAATCGTGCGCACGGCGCCTGAGCCCGCGCCGAATTTCTTGGTAGCCTCCACCGCGGCTTCAACCAATTTCGGATGGTCGGCCAGTCCGAGATAGTTGTTGCTGGCGAGATTGATCACTTCGCGTCCGTCAAAGCGCGAGACCGGTTCGCAAGCGGTTTCGAGCACGCGCAGCCCCTGGAAAGTTCCGGCCTGGCGCCAGGACTCAATCTGTTCGCTTAAATAGTGCAGTGGATTCGCAGTCGTCATCGACTTTATCGTAACGTGATGATGAATGTCCCGCATCTTTCTGATCGATACCGACACCGCCTCCGACGACGCCGTGGCGCTCATCATGGCTCTTCGCGCACCGGATGTGAAGGTGGCCGCCATCACTGTGGTGGCGGGCAATGTTCCGCTGGAGCAAGCCACTCGGAATGCGCTTTTCACCGCGGAATTGTGTGGATCGGCGGTGCCCGTGTATGCGGGC
>DATDHK010000265.1:0-10946 GCA_036521635.1 Bryobacteraceae bacterium
ACTGGCTCGCTTCCCTCACAAGCGCGTTTGAAGATCGTCAAGAAGTAGGAATGGCGGCGTCGAAGATCCTGGTCTACGAGGATCCGAAACGTATCGACAAAGCCGGTCACTTGATTTATCCGGATGGCCAGAACCGCGGGCGGGGAAGCGGCGAGATTGACGCGGGTCAATACGACCGCATCGAAGAGGTGCTCTGGCCGGATGGATGCGCCGCCATGTACCGGCGTGAGATGCTGGACAGGATCGGAGGATTTGACGAGGACTTTTTTGCGTACGCCGATGACGCGGAGTTGGGATTGCGGGCTCGAATCGCCGGCTGGACTTGCATCTACATTCCGGCCGCCGTGGTCAGGCATCATCGCGGCGCCACGCTGGGCTTGCGGTCCGGACGAAGGTTGGAGCTTATCGAGCGCAATCGCGTTCTGCTTGCGGCGAAACTTTTTCCCTGGAGTCTGCTGTGGGTAAACGGCGCGTACTACCTGGCCAGATTGGCGGCGGGGCTTTGGGCGGCCGTGCGGCACAAGGGGGAAGTGGGCCGCTATCGGGGAGTGCGCGGGAAACTGGGAGCGGTGCTGGCCCTCATGAAGGGCGACCTGCAAGCGTTGACGATGTTGCCGCGGATGCTGCGCAAGCGCCGCGCCGTAAACCGATTGCGCAAGCTCTCACCCCGCGAAGTTCGGAAGCTGATTCTGCGCTACCGGATTCCACTGAAACAACTGACGGAACAGGCTATCTAAGGATGGAGTGCCCCGGCTGCGGGGATCCCGGCGTCCGCACTCTCTTCCGCGCGCGCGACCGGCTGTATCGCACTACCGACAAGAGTTTCCTGGTGGTGGAATGCAAGAACTGCCGGCTCATCCGGCTGGAGCCGCGGCCTACTTTGCAAGAGCTGGCGCTCTACTATCCCGACGAATACTGGTACGCTCCGCAATCGGACGCGGCGTCGCAACTCGAAGAGGCATACCGCAGATTCGTTTTGCGCGATCATGTGAACTTTGTGATGCGCGCTGTTCAAGATTCCGGCGAAAAGGGATTGCTGGTGGATGTTGGTTGCGGCGGCGGCCTGCTGCTGCGCATGTTGCGCGAGCGCGGGCTGCCGGTGCTGGGCCTGGAGACGTCGATCGCGGCGGCGACCTCGGCGTGGAAGCGGAACGGCGTTGCGGTGGTGTGCGGCGATCTGTCGAAGTCGCCGATCGAGCGCGGAACCTGCGCGGCAGTCACGATGTTTCATGTGCTGGAACATCTGCACGATCCTGTTTCGTATTTACGTTCGGCGCGCGATCTGCTGGTTCCTGGCGGTCGGCTGGTGGTGCAGGTTCCCAATGCATCCTGCTGGCAATTCCTGATGTTTGGCGACCACTGGAATGGCGTCGACGTTCCGCGGCACCTGGTGAATTACCGCGAACGCGATCTGGAAAGCCTGCTGGACTACTGCGGATTTCAAGTAGTGCGCCGGAAACATTTTTCGCTGCGCGATAATCCGGCGGGCTTTGCATCCAGCATCGCGCCGGGACTGGATCCGATGGCGCGGCGGGTTCGGAAGCTGCGCGAGTCCGCCGGAATAAAACTGCTCAAGGATTTTGTGTACTTCGGCATCGTTCTGGCTTCTTTGCCGTTCACATTGTTTGAAGCGGCTTGCGGCGCCGGCTCGACGATCATGCTGGAGGCGCGCAAGAAAGCTTGACATATCAGGCCATAGAGCGCCTTCTTCCGCGATTCCTGCGGCGATACGTGCTGCATTTTGAATCAGCCATCGACGATTCGCTCGAAAGTTTTTCTGCCGGCCTGGCGCCCGGCGCGCGTGTGCTGGACGCCGGCTCGGGTGAACGCGTGCATGCGAAATACTTCACTCGAAACCGGTACACCGGCGTGGATCTAGCCGTGGGGGATGCCGCGTGGGACTATGGGAAACTGGATGCGGTGGCCGACCTCAGCGCCCTTCCATTTCCCGATGGATGCTTCGACGCTTGCATCAACATTGTGACGCTCGAACACGTGCGCGAGCCCGCTTCCGCCCTTCGGGAAATTCAGCGGACGCTGGCGCCGGGCGGCCGGCTGCTGGCGATCGTGCCGCATGAGTGGGAAGTGCATCAATCGCCGCACGACTACTTTCGTTACACGCGCCATGGCTTGGAATATCTGTTGCGAAAAGCGGGCTTCGACGAGTTCGCTATTGAGCCGGTTGGCGGATATTTTCGATTGTGCGCGCGGCGGCTGCTGAACGGCCTCCAGTTTTTTCCGGGCCTGTGGTTTTTCGTGGCGGCGATTTTCCTTGTGCCGCCCGCGCTCATTCTGCCGTGGTTCGATTCGCTCGATCGCGAGCGGAACTTTACACTGGGATATATATGTACGGCAAGAAAGCGTTAGCGCCCAAATTGTGGGGCGGACCCCCTGGTCCGCGCGGGTCCCCCTGGACCCGCTCTTTGCGCACGGCCGAACAGGCCGACGAGGGCGTCGGCCTCGGACCAGGGGGTCCGCCCCACAATTTAAATTTATGCAGATTTTTGGTAGTAGGAACAGTGTGTGGCATTGTCCTCTTAGCCTCGGCCGCGTGGGGGGCCGATTTCAGCGGAAAGAGCGCGCTGGAATTTACGCGAAGGGCGGTTGCTTTCGGGCCGCGTCCGCCGGCTTCCCCTCCGAATCTCAAGCTGCAGGCGTACATCCAATCGCGATTGAAATTGCTGCGCTGCCAGGTATCCTTCGACGCGTTTACCGCCAATACGCCGGTGGGGCCGGTCGCGATGCGGAACATCATCGCCAAATTCCCGGGCGCTAGCGGCCGCGCAGTGGCTGTCACGGGCCACTTCGATACCAAGTCCATGCCCGGCACTCCCTTCGTCGGGGCGAATGACGGCGGAGCTTCGACCGGACTTTTGCTGGAGTTGGCCCGCGCTGTGAATTCGATGCCGCACGCAAATGACATCTACCTGGTCTGGTTCGATGGCGAAGAGGCCTACGGCCAATGGTCGGACACGAATGGGGCTTATGGCAGCCGGCATCTCGCGGAAAAATGGGCGCGGAACGGGACCAATGCTCGTCTGCTGGCATTGATCAATGTCGACATGATCGGCGACGCCAATCTGGGAATTATGCAGGAGGGCAATTCCACTGTTTCACTGCTGCACACGGTCTGGCAAACCGCCGCCGAACTTGGCTACGGCAAGTATTTCCTGAACGAAGGATTCGCCACCGAAGACGATCATGTGCCATTTCTCAACAAGGGTGTGAAGGCGCTGGACCTGATCGATTTCGACTACGGTCCCAACAACCAATACTGGCATACGGCCGAAGACACCATGGACAAAATCAGTGCGCATAGCCTCGACGTGGTGGGCAAAGTCCTGGTGGCCGTTTTGCGAAAGCTGTAACAAATCAAGAACACAAAGGAATACGAGGAACACAAGGAACACCAGAAACAGGGGAAGTATCCAGCAGCTTCCTCCGTTCCTTGAAATCATTCCACTCACCCGAACTGGTCTGGTGTTCCTCGTATTCCTTGGCTCTTGATTTTTTCACAGCCTCCAGTCACCTCATTTAATTGTCACGCGCCGATATCGCCGAACTCGGCTTTCCACGTCGCCTCGCGATTTTGATAAATGGCCGTGCGGCCCAAAATTGCGAACAGAGTACTGATGGCGGCCCGCTCGGCCACGTTTTCCACTTCGCCGCTGATCACGCGCGTGAGAAATGCTTCGATGGCGTCGTTGGTGATGTCCCGCGTGGACGTTATCGTTTCGATATCTTTCGCGGCCTTGCGGTGCACCATGCGCTCGCGCGAGGTTTCGATCAGGCCCTTCGTCCCGGTGAATTCTTCGCCAACACGCCGGAAGCCCGCCGGTGAAATCTGGTTGGCTTCGAAGTTGACGTGCATGCCATTGGGAAATTCGTACGACAAGGTCAGGTGGTCGAGAATTTCCATGTCGGTCCGGACTTTCCGGCCGCCCATGCCTACCGCGCGAATCGGCCGCGCACCCAGAAACCAGTGCAAAACATCCAGATTGTGGCAGTCCTGCTCGACGATGAAGTCGCCGGAATAATCGCGGTAGGCGAACCAGTTCCGCAATTTTTCCACTTTAGGATCGGCGTACGCCACGCGTTTGAACGGATCGCGATCGATCCAGAATCCGCGGGCATTGCTCAGGGCCCCAATCTCGCCGGCCTGGATACGCTTGTAAGCTTCCAAATAAACCGGCCCGTAGCGCTGCTGAAATCCGAAGCTGATATTCTTTTTCGGATCGGCTTTGCGCGCCGTGGCGATTACCCGTTTCACGCCCTCGATGTCCACGCCCGCGGGCTTTTCACAATAGATGTGTTTGCCCGCTTGCACGGCTGCCTCCAGCATGCGCGGATGTTCGAACGGCGGCGTGGCGATCACCACGGCGTCGATGTCCGCGGAGGCCAGCAGTTTCTCGTAATCTTTGTATACCTTCGGACCGTTGGCCTTTATTTTTTGCGTAGCGGTCTCGAGACGATCGTCGTACAAGTCGCACAGCGCAGTCACGCGCGCGCGAGGATCTGCATTGACGATGGTCGCGTCATACGATCCGCGCCCGCCGCTGCCAATCAGGCCAACCGAGACCTTCGAATTGGCCTGAAAACCTCGCACGGCCTGCGGGCCCATGATGGCGAACGTCGTTCCGGCGAGAAGATTGCGCCGCGATAGCACGTGATCCTGGTCGTTCATGGAAAGTTCCTCCTGGCGATTTAGTAATCTCTACGCTCTGCCCGACGCATCCTGGCGCGCGCGCATCTCCGCCTTCGCTTCGCGATGAATTTCCGCCATTTTCGCGCCGGTGGCGACGAGCGCCACAAACCCGACAATCAACAGCGGCAAAGTTACCACACCCCAGAGTATCAAGGCAAAACGCCGCGCCATTGCCTGCGGAACGCCAAACAGCGTGAGCCCCAGCGTGGATAGAACCTGGAAGAGTCCGACGTTGCCGGGCGCCTGGGGAACCACCGAGCCGAGCCGCAACAGCACCATCAACGCAGCGGCCCGGGCCATGGACGCTTCCTCCAATCCATACGCCTGCATGAGCGCATAGATCGGGACCACTTGCATCAGCAAGTAAGGAACGCTGGCGAGCGCGGAGAAGTAGAGGTAACGCGAGTGGCCGATGCGGTGCAAGTCCTCGACGAATACGTGCACCCAGGAAAACATTCGCGCGTTGAGCAGCGCGTCCAGCGCCTGTTCCCGCCAAAACATTGCAAAAGCCAGCAGCGCGCCGCAAATCAGAATCAAAGCGCTTAAAAACATGCTGCCGTCGGAGAGAATCGCTATGGCTCTGGCCTGTCCGTGGCTCAGTGGATAGTGGCGCAGATAATTCAGTGAAAAGAACAATCCGACCAGCAGGATGACGCCGTCGAAAATCCTCTCGATGAGCGCCGAAGCCAGCGTCACCGAAGTGGGAATGCCGCTCCAGCGCGCTTGCAGAAAGCAGCGGATCAGTTCGCCGGCGCGCAGCGGCAGCACTTCGTTGGCGAACAGGCCGACATAAATAGAGCGGACCGAAGTCCAGGTGGTGGCCGCGCCCACGGGCCGAAGTATCAGTCCCCAGCGATAGCCTTGAATAACGTAAACGAAAATATCGGCGAAAGCGGCCAGCGCCACCCAGCGCCAATCGAGTTCCTTGATCTCCTCGCCTAATTCCTTCCAGTTGACTCCGTGCAGCGCCCATCCGAGACAGACCACCGACAAGACGATGGTGATGGTGGCGAAGACTCGGGATCGAACTTTACTTTCGGGACTCTCGGGGGACATTCAAATCACTATTCTAGCGGCTTGTTCCGTAGTCGTTGATGAGCACGCAAAGAACCAAATGAATGAAGGTATTGTGGCGCCACAATATTACAGAATGGTGTACTAACGAACCAAGTAATCACAACTCCTGAACGCCAGCACCGCGTTCAAACCTCCGAACGCGAAGGAATTGGACAAGGCATATTCTACTTGCGCCGTACGCGCCTGGTTAGGAATTACATCCAGGTCGCAAGCTGGATCGGGCTCGTTGTAGTTGGCCGTCGGCGGCAGAATTCCGTGCCGCAGCGCCAGCAGTGTAGCCGCCGCTTCGATGGCTCCGGCGGCGCCTAGCGTGTGACCGTGCATGGACTTGGTGGAGCTGACGGCCAGGCGATCCGCATGCGCGCCGAAAACCTTGCGGATAGACGCCGTCTCGATGGCGTCATTGGCGGCCGTTGCAGTTCCATGTGCGTTGATGTAACCGATTTGCTCGGGTGCCATTGCCGCATCGGAAAGCGCGGCGCGGATCGCCCGCACGGCGCCGTCGGACGAGGGCTGAGTGATGTGATATGCGTCCGACGACATGCCGAAGCCCACGATCTCGCCATAGATTTTCGCGCCGCGCGCGCTTGCCGACTCCAGCGTTTCAAGGATGAGCATCGCGCCGCCTTCACCCAGAATCAACCCGCGGCGGTCCTTCGAAAACGGGCGGCACGTGTCCGGCGAAACCACCCGCATAGCCTCCCATGCCTTCAGAAATCCAAGACTGAAAATCGCTTCGCTTCCACCGCTGATCGCCATGCGAACCGCACCGCTGCGAACCATCCAGAACGCTTGTCCAATGGCGTGATTGGATGACGAGCAGGCGGTGGAAACCGTATAGGTAGGTCCGACGACACCCGTTTCAAGCGAGATCCGGCTGGCGGCTGCATTCTCCATCGTGCGCGGAATGGTGAACGGGTTCACCCGCGGGATGTTCTTCCGGTAGAGATTGACGAAGCCTTCGTCTTCGGTGTTTTGGCCGCCTACGCAGCAGCCGGTGATTATCGCCGTATTCTCACGAAGGCCGGAGTTCCACTCGATCCCGGCATCGGCGACGGCTTCGCGTGCGGCTACGGCGCCAAATTGCGCGAAGCGGTCCAGCAACCCCATTTCCTTTTCGTCGAAATGACGCGACGCATCCCAGCCGCGAACCTCGGCTGCGTTTTCGAAGCGAAGTAGACTGCGGTCGACTTGTTCCAGCGGCGCGATTCCGGGCCGGCCTTGCTGTAGCGCCTGCCAGAAGTCTTGACCGTTGTGGCCCAGGGCGGAAACAACGCCGATGCCGGTGACTACTACGCGCGTACCGGCCCCTTGCCGCCGCCCGCGCCGCTCTCCAGAAGCTTGGCGATTCCGTCTATCACGTCGCGCACCGAGCGAATCTTTTGCGCGGCGTCATCCGGGATGTTGATGTTGAATTCGCTTTCCACCGCAAACAGGATGTTGATTCCGTCCAGCGAATCGATGCCCAGCTCCTCGAACGTGCTGTCGGCTGCGATCTTTTCAACCGGCACGTGTTGCGCCGCGGCGATTATCCCTCTGACTCGCTCGGTCAGCTCTTCGTTGGACATAGAATGTCGGTCACCTTTTCGAAATGGAATCCCCGCTCCATCAATTTTGGCAGAACTTCGCGTACCGTCCTCAACGTTACCTCAATGTCCGGGTGTGGATCTATCCTGCGTCCGTCGTGCAAGCAGAAAATCGCTCCGTTCGCGGCGCCGTTCAACAAGCGCGCGATCACGCGATCGGCGGGCCATTTCCAATCCACGGCAATGGTGGTCCACATCACGCCCATCAGTCCCAGCCGCCGCTGAGCTTCGCGCAGTCCGAACCAGCGCACGCCATAAGGCGCACGGAAAAATCGCGGACGAATTCCGGTGGCGTCTTCAATGGTTTCCTGAGCGGACAACAGTTCGTGGTAAATGAAGTCGCGGGATTTGAAATGCAGTTTGGGATGCGTGTCGGTATGGTTGCCAATTTCGTGCCCGGCCGCCGCCACCTCCCGCGCGGCCTGGGGCAAGCGCCGCACATTGGCTCCTCACTGGAAGAATGTAGCGGGCGCGCCGTAGGCGGAAAGGATCTTCAACAATTCCGGCGTCGATTCACTCGGCCCATCGTCAAACGTGAGCGCAATCGCGGGCCGCGTGCTCACGCCCCTATGAACGGACGGCGCCAGCAGCGTCGCCGACGGGTTTCTCACGGCGTAGGCCAGCACGCCCGCCGCGGCGCACATCGCCGCTCCCGCGCCCTCTGCTACTAACGCTGCCAGATTATTCATTAGGGGCGGTCGCCAAGCCACGGCTCGCTATGGTCGGCTGTAACGGCGCGCGTTTCACGCGGTGAATCGATCATGAAGAAAGACCAAGGGCCGGGAATCCAAGGATAGCGTTCGATTACGCTTTCATCAATCTCGACGCCCAAGCCGGGACGGCCGGGTACCAGCAAATCGCCGTGGTCGAGTTGGAGCGGCTCCTTCAAAACTTCCGCCGCCAATGGGAACGGATACATCCCGGCGCGCGACGCGGTGGAGTAACAAGGATATTCCAGCCACTCGACCATCTGTTCCTGCCAGCATATGCCTAGATGGGCGGCCGCGATTACTTCGAGCGCCGTCCCCCAACTGTGAAATGCAAACTTCAAGCCGTTGCGCGCAATTTCCGGCAGCATGCGGCGCGCGGATGGATAGCCGCCCTGACAAACGATATCCATCTGCACGAAGTCGACGCTGGAAGTTCGAATCAGGTGCAGGTAACCGGGATCGTCCGGCTCATGTTCGCCGCTTGCCATCGGGACCAGTTCCAGTTCTTTGAGACGCCGGTAACCGGCATGGTCTTCGGGCGGCAGAGGCTCTTCGAGCCAGGCGATGTTGTACCCGGCGAGATCTTCGGCCAGTTTGTCGATGGTTTTCTGCGCATAGTTCTGGTCGCCCATGCGCCACCAGGTGTGTGCATCCACCATTAAATCGAAGTCGGGTCCAACGGCATCCCGCATGAGACGGACAGTTTCGAGATCCTTTTCCGGGCCGATGCCGGCACGCATTTTGTAGGCGCGGAATCCAAGTTGGGAAATCGCATGCGCCTCTTCAGCGTACTTTTCAGGAGCCATATACATTCCCGCGCTTCCATAGAGCCGGATGCGCTCGCGAACGCGCCCGCCCAGCAGTTCGGACACTGGAACGCCCTTGGCTTTTCCAACCAGATCGTAGAGCGCGATTTCGACAGCGCAATAAAGTTTCTGCAAATCCAATTGCCGTCCGGCGGCCTCGAGGAATTGAACGCGCAGCGCATCGGGGTCGGTGAGTGTGCGGCCTTCGAGAAACGGCGCGATGACCGATTCAATTCCCAGCTTGGCGCGTTCGTTGCCTTGGCCAGGCGCGTAGCCAACCAATCCGTTGCCGGTCTCGACGCGAATAAGCATCGCATCGCGTTTGAGAATGGTCCGCTCGCCGCCGTGATACGTGAGGTGTATGGGTTCGGGAAGCGGATAGGACAGCAGGTGAGCCTGGACGGAGGAAATCTGCATCGAGGGTGGTGGGAGGTAGGAGGTGGGTGGTGGGACCTACGTGTTGACCTTTCGTTTGTATATGAAGCTTGAGATCTGTCTGGACAATATTGAAAGGCGATCGCGTAACGGAGTGATTGCGATCTCGTCGGACAATTTCAGTTCGGCGGCGATCAGGAGCAAAGTATCCAATTCATATAACGAGCCAAGAGCGATCTGGGCGAACCGGGCCATCTCAGGATTAGTGCCTCTGCCTCGGCCTTCGGCGAGATTGCATGGAATCGATACAGCGGCCCGTCGGACTTGCGAAGTTAATCCGAATAGCTCACTCTTCGGCCAAGCTCCGCTCAACGCATAGCTTTCTTTAACGACAGCGATACCTTCATGCCAAATACGAAGGTTGTTAACGCTAGAAGGTCCCACAGGTTTTTCCCACCACCTACCTCCCACCACCCACCTCCCGCCAAAAAAAGAGCCGGGCACTGGTCAGGCGCCCGGCTGAGGAGCACCCACAAGCGGCTCGGAGGATACCGCCTGTGGTAGTGGAGGAGCTTTTTACGCTAGGAGTCCGCCATGACCCAGGCAGGCGACCTCCCAACCAGAAACATGATAGCGCGCCAACATCGGCGGCAGCACCAAGTCTACTACATTCGGCTTGGCTGAACGGAAACATCCTGGCGCCGAGATAATCGGAATATCGTCTTTGTAACCCAGAAGCAAAAGATTTCCCGGCTCTACCGGGGCGAGAAAGCGTTCAATGTGGGACCCAACCCGCAGCATGGCGCGCCCCACGACGTCGTCCGGGCCGGCCGGAGCGGTCGTGGAAGCGATCAGAATCGACGTCGGCTTGGCCCGCAGCAAATGTTGCAGGGATCGAGCCACCGCTCCTTCCTCTTCCAGAGAGGCGAGAACGTAAGTGGCCGTGGCGCCGAGCCGCTCCAATCGCTGGTGCATAATATTTTCGAACAACTGCCGGGCCCTGTCCCCGCTCACCGGGTCCGTATATAACACGCCCACCGCCGGCGTCCGGATCGGCCGAGCCTGTAGAATTGGCCCTCTTTCTTTAACTATCGATATTACAGCTTCTAGTTGCGACTTTGCAACAGCAAAAGGAGTACTTTTTACAGTGCAGACCCTTTCGCCCGCCTTGGCGTACGAAAAATTCAGCGTTGTGGCGATCGCAACACTGGCGGTGCAGTTGATTTGTTTCAAAAGTTCGTCGTCAACCAGCGTGCAGCTTGGCTCGGTGGCGATGAGATTCGCCCGTCCGCCGGCGGCCAGACGGATTTCCAGCGAACCGCAGCCGATTTCGGTCGCCACCTCCATCACCGCTTCATCTTCGCCGATTTCGCCCTCCTCCAGTTCGGTTACCCAGACCTCGTGCATGCCCTCGGTCTGAAGCATCCGGGCGTCTTCCTCGCTAATGAGGTGTCCCTTGGCCAGCAGTTTCTTGCCGCCGACACGGAATATAGTACAACAAAGAATCCTGCCGGTGGCTTGTTTCACATCTATGGTCAGAGCCCGCATAACTGCACCATACCTCCCTGTATGCTCCCCTGGTAAGTCAATTGTACATTCTTCAAGTGGAATTACCAGGAAAAGTTCTCTGGAAAAATAATGTTTTTGTGGTCCGAATACCGGAATTTAAAAAAGTAGAGAAAAACTC
>DATDHK010000266.1:0-5709 GCA_036521635.1 Bryobacteraceae bacterium
CTGAAAGCGTGATGTCACGACAGGGAGCGGTCCGCCCCAGCCCAACAGAACCGCGACCGTTAGGGAGCGGAGGTTGAGCACGCTGCTCAGCGCAGCATCCACGCCAGCATCTTCAGGTTGTCGGTTACTCCGGCATTGATGCTCAGCGCCGCCGACGGTTCGAATCCGCAGTGCACCATGCAATGCTCACAACGCGGATCGTTGCCTTGGCCATACGCCTCCCAGGGCGTTTGTGTCATCAGCTCCTCGAAGGTCTTGTAGTGGCCATCGGTGATCAAGTAGCAGGGGCCCTTCCAACCTTTCACGTTGTAGGTCGGATTGCCCCACGCCGTGCACGGATAATCGCGGGTCCCTTGCAGAAATTCCAGATACGTAGGTGTGCTGAACAAGGGGAACTTAGCGGCCAGTTTATCGATGTTCTTGAACTTTTCGTGGATGTCGTCGCGGGTCATAAAGATTTCGCGATCGTTGACGGCCGAATAGCCGTAGGCCGGCGAAATGGTGTGCCCGTCCACGTTGAACTGAGCGAGGTAGTCGTACATCTCCTCGATCTCGGCCATGTCGGTTTCTTTGTAAACGGTGGTGTTGGTGCAAACGCGGAAGCCCGCCTGCTTTGCGGCCTTGATTCCCTGAATGGCTTCGCGGAAGACGCCCTCGCGCTCGACCGCGATGTCGTGATTCTTTTCCATACCGTCCAGATGGACGTTGAAGTAGAACTTGTCGGCAGGCTTGAATTCCTTCAGCCGCTTCTGGATGAACATGCCATTGGTGCAGAGGTAAATAGTCTTGTTGTCCTCTATCAATTTCTTGACCAGCGGCCCAAGCTCGGGGTAAAGCATCGGCTCTCCGCCGCAAATGGAGACGATGGGCGCGCCGCACTCGGCGGCAGCGTCCAGGCATTGTTGCAGTGAGAGTTTCTGCGTAATGGTGGATTCGTATTCGCGAATGCGTCCGCAGCCTGTGCATGTGAGATTGCAGGTGTGCAGCGGTTCCAGCATCAGCACTAAGGGGAACCGCTTGTTGATCATGGGATGCGGCTTGCGCGGAGCGTCCGTGTGCGTGTAGATGATCTGAAACGGATTCGCGGCGTTGGCCTTGTTCACCACTGTCTTCTGCCACTCCGGCTTCGGGCGGAACTTGTTCTTGGCGATATAAGTCGCCATGCCCGCCGTCATCGAAAGGGGAAATCTCATTTAGTTTTGTCCTCGGGCGCCAGATTTGATTTTGAGAAAATTGTTCAACGCCATTAACGGGAATGAATTCCGGTACAGGTGATAACAAAGATAGAAGACCTGCGGGAATCCCGTTCCGGTGGCCAGCTCTTCGTCCCAGGTTCCATCGGTGTTCTGGGTGCGAACCAGGTAATCCATGCCGTCGTTCAGACTGGTGCTCGTGGTGTCGCCGCCGGCCAAAAGCGCCAACACAGCCCAGGCGGTTTGCGACGGAGTGCTGGGCGCCTGAACATAGGTTCCCTGCTTGTAGCTTTCGCAGCTCTCACCCCAGCCGCCGTCGAAATTCTGAATGGCGCGCACCCATTCCAGAGCGCGCTGCACGTAGGCTTCGCGATCGCTGACGCCAGCCGCGGCCAGCCCGCGCAGAGCAAGAAAAGTGCCGTACACGTAATCGACGCCCCAACGGCCGTACCAGCTCCCATCCTGCTCCTGCGTGCGGACCAGGTATTCGACGCCTTTGCGAATCGCTGCATGCGATTGATCGAGCCCGTAGGCGCACAGCGCTTCCAGCACGCGGCCGGTGATGTCCGGACAGGTGGGATCGAGCATCGCGTTGTGGTCGGCGAACGGAACGAAGCTCAGCGGACGCCAGTTGTTATCGACGTCGAAGGCCGCCCAGCCGCCGTCTTTGGATTGCATGTCCAACAGCCATCTTATGGCGCGCTGCTCGCAGGCTTTCTGTTCGTTCGGACGCGACGCGCGCGAACGGTTCAGAGCCAGCAGCACCATGGCGGTGTCGTCGATATCGGGATAGTGCTCGTTGGCAAATTCGAAGTACCAGCCGGACGGCTCTGTATTGGGCCGCTTGATGGACCAATCGCCTTTGCGGCGGACTTCTTTAGTTAACAGCCAGTCGGCGCATTTGCCTAAAGCGTCGCTCGGCGGGTCGGATGCTTCACCGAGGGCGAAGGCGGCGATGGCGGCGTCCCATACCACGGAAAAACAGGGCTGGAAGAAGAAGCGATCGTCATCGTTGACCATCAGCCCGTCAAACTGTTTCTGCGCTTCGACGCGATGCGGATGATCGGGGCCGTAGCCCAATAGATCGAGCGCCATGATCACGTACATCATGGGCGGATATATGGCGGCGACTCCATCGCTATAGCCAGTGTGCTCGATCATCCACTGCTCGGCCTTGTGAATCGCGCGCTTGCGGACGGACTTCGGGCCGTGCTTTTCCCAGAGTTTCAAGCCCTTGTCCATGTGCAGAAAAACGTTGCGCCAGGTGAAGCTCTCACGGCTGAATGGAAACTCCGGATGTCCGCCTGTGAGAAACAGCTCTTTCAGATTGAATCCTTCAGGTACAGGCCGGCGCGGATTCATCGAATGCACGATCGAGAGCGGAATGACGATCGCGCGCGTCCAGGAAGACATCTGGTAGATGAACTTGCCGAACAGCAGCACCTCGGGAGGGATGGAAGGACAATCTTCCCGTGGATAAAGATCGAAGAGGCTGAGGTTGACTTTGACGTAGCTGTTGGCCGCCTGGATGCCGCCGAGCGAGAGAATCCGGGCGCGGGCCTTCGCCAGCCTGGGATCGGCATAATCGACACCGGCGAGTTTGAGCGAAAAATACGCTTTCACCGTTGCGCTGATATCGGCCGGGCCTTGCGGATAGACGTTGAAGCCGCCGTCCGGCAACTGGCGTTCGAGAATCGACCGCACCGCCTTGTTGACTTGCGGACGTGTGGACGGATTCCAGACGCCGTCGACCGGCGGATGCAGCCAAAGCTGCAAAAGGATGTAGTCGGATTCGAGAGTGGTGTCGGCGGTGAGCTCGGCCCACCAGTAACCTTCGTCGTATTGGGTGCGGAGAAAATAATCGGTGGCCCGAGACGCAGCTTTCGCGGAACCTGCCAGCAGTGTGTCGGCAACTTGCAACTGCGGGGTCATACGCGCGCGATGGTGGTGAGCTTTAGCGCGGAACGTTCCAGGTCGGATGGCAGATGGAATCGGACATCTTCTTCTTTCAATTCCATCTCTTCCATAAAATCGAACCCAAATTGGGTTTCGAGCGACTGGATCAGTTCCTGCACCAGGTTTTCAGGCGCGGAGGCTCCGGCGGTCACGGCGACCGTCGTGATGCCCTCCAACCATTTCGGATTTACCTCGCGGCTGTCGTCCACGAGATAGGCGGGGACGCCTTCGTTTTCACAAACTTCTACAAGGCGCCGGGAATTCGAGCTGTTCTGCGATCCAACCACCAGTAAAACTTGAGTCAAGGGCACTACTGCTTTAACCCCTAATTGCCGATTCTCGGTTGCATAGCAGATGTCCTGCGTTTTCGGACCTTTGATGGCCGGGAAACGCTGCTGGAGGCGTTCGACGATGTCCTTGGTCTCGTCCAGGCTCAGCGTGGTTTGTGTGAGATAGGACATTTTTGAAGGATCCCGCACCTCCAGCCGGTCGACATCTTCCACCGAGGAAACCAGAATGGTGGATTCCGGCGCTTCGCCAAGGGTTCCGATAACTTCGTCGTGACCGGAATGGCCGATTAGAATGATCGTGTAGTCCTGGCGGGCGAATCGTACTGCTTCCAGATGGACCTTAGTGACCAGCGGGCAAGTGGCGTCTATTACTTGCAGGTTACGCTGCTTGGCTTCGTCTCGCACCGCAGGAGAAACGCCATGGGCGCTGAAGATAACACGCGCGCCCTCAGGCACTTCACTTAATTCGTCCACGAAAATGGCGCCCGCTTGGCGCAATTCATCGACAACGTGGCGATTGTGGACGATCTCCTTGCGGACGTAAACCGGCGCGCCATAGAGGTTTAGAACGATTTTCACGACGTCAATCGCGCGTACTACGCCGGCGCAAAAGCCACGGGGACGCAGCAGAATAATTTTTTTGACGGTACTGGCGTTCAGGACTGCGCCCTCTTGAATCATGTGTCTAGCATTATAGCAGGGACTAGGGGCTAGGGGCTGGGGGCTCGGGACTTTGGAGACTTCCTTCGGGAATCCACGTATCGTTAGATAACGTCCAAATCTTCAAGTCCCAGTCCCGAGTCCCCAGTCCCACTTTTGAACGCATTCAAAAAAGTCTTGACAGACCTCAAAACTTCCGTTATCGTAATAATTGAACACGTTCAAAAGAGAAAGGAGAATCGAAAATGTTTATCGTTTACAGCTACTTCATCTACCTGGCCATCAGCCTGACCGTGACCGTCTGGGTGGCCCGGACGCTCCATCGGCGGGGCCGGGTATTTCTCGTGGACGCTTTCCATGGGCAGGAAGAACTCGCCGATTCCATTAACCACCTGATGGTGGTTGGGTTCTATCTGATTAACGTCGGTTACGTTGCGTTTGCGTTAAAGACTACCGAGAATCCGGCCAACTTGCGCCAAGCCATCGAACTGGTGAGCGACAAACTTGGATTGGTCCTGCTGGTGTTGGGATTGATGCACTTCTTCAACCTGTTCGTTTTCTCGAGAGTACGCCGGCGCGCGAAAGAGAGCACAGCGCCGCCGCCGTTTCCGCCGGATGCTTTCCTCGCACCCGCCGGAAATCCGCAGAGGAGCTGACAGGTGCGATATCTGACGGTGCTATATGACCCCCAGTGCGGGCTTTGCGCCCGGCTGGGCCAGTGGATGGGGGCGCAGCCCAAGTGGATTGCGTTGCGGCTGGTTCCATCTAATTTGGGGCGGCGGCTCTACCCTGCCCTGGCTGCGCGAATCGATGGCGAAGAGTTGGTGGTGGTCAGCGACGAAGGCGGCGTCTATGTTGGCGATCGTGCCTGGCTCATGTGTCTTTACGCGCTTCGGCATTACCGGTCCTGGGCCGAGCGATTGTCGCGGCCGGCGATGCTGCCGCTGGCTCGTTCGGCATTTGCGATTCTGTCGGGCAACCGGCGCCGGATCTCCGGTTGGCTGGGACTGTTGAGCGACGCCGAACTGACGGCCGAGCTCCGCGGCGTCAATCCACCGAGGTGTCATGGAACCGGCGCTTAAGAATTCGGTGGGCAGCACTCGCAAGGCGGAGGAAACGCGCGGCCGGATCCTTTCCGAGGCGCTGACGCTCTTTCGCGAGCGCGGATTCGATGAGACCACCATGCGCGATATCGCCCGCGTGGCCAACGTCGCGATCGGGGCTGCGTATTATTACTTCGAGTCGAAAGAAGCGCTGGTGATGGCGTTCTACGGCGAGGCCAGCAAATCGATGCACGAGCAGATTGAGATCGCGCTGGGACGGAAGACCGACCTCAAAGCGCGCTTGCGCGCGGTCATCGACGTGAAGTTCGAATACTTTGGACCCAACCGGAAATTTCTGGGGGCGCTGTTGCGGCACGCGGCCGATCCGGATCATCCACTGTCGCCGTTCAGTGCGCAGACGCAGGAAATTCGCGAGCGGGACATGCGTCATTTTTCCGACGCGTTGGACGGATGCAATTTTCGATTACCGGAGGACCTGCATCCGCACTTGCCCAAGCTGCTATGGCTGTATCAAATGGGGCTGATCCTGTTCTGGATCTACGACCG
>DATDHK010000267.1:0-3934 GCA_036521635.1 Bryobacteraceae bacterium
CGAATTGCGCACCGATCGGCAGCCCAGATCGGGACCAGCCCAGTGGCAGCGTGATCGCGGGGTTGCCGGCGAAATTGAACAGCGCCGTGAAACCGGTCGAAGCCTGCAGCGCGGCCATGTAGGCAGCGCCATCGGTGTTCATCATGTCCAGCACGCCGAGCGGATAGGGTAGCTGGCACATCGTCGGCGTCAGCAGGAGGTCATGGTCCGCAAAGAAGCGTGCCACGGCGCGGCCGATTCGATGCACGGTCGCTACCGACGCCGCGTAGTCCGCAGCCGTGAAAGTGCGACCGTCGACGACTCGTTTCCAGGTGACCGCCTCGACATCATCCTGCGATAGCGCCGCGGCGTCCTTCGCATCGAACGGCAACCACGACGCGCCAATGGAGCGGGTATACGGCTGCTCGCGATTCACCTTCGCCGCCCAATCGGGAAGCGTGTCGCGGTAATAGGTGCTGGTGACCCAGGCGTTAGCGTCCAAGTCGTACCAATACGCGCCGTCGGCCATGTGACCGCCCGGAAGAATCGCGCTGCGGTCCTTGATGGAAATGCCGACGACCTTTGAATCGGCGGCTTGCATTTTCAATTCGTCGCCGACGGTGTCCACCAGCAAGCGGCGCGGGGAGGCGCCCGGCCTGTTTGGAATTCCACCCACTTGTTTCGTTCGTGGATCGAACACGCTGGTGATCGTCCGGGCTGTCTCGCGGTCATACCATTCGTTCGCCACGATGCCGCTTACCGACGGCGTGGCGCCGGTTAGAAATGTGGAGTGCCCCACTGCGGTTACCGTTGCGGCGTGCAAATAATGGGCGTCATGGAAGACAGCTCCGTGTTCCAGCAAGCGCAGTAATCCTGAGCGATAGTCGCCGCGGAAACGCAGCAGGTAGTCATAGCGAAATTGATCGACGACGATTGCCAAAACCAGCTTGGGCCTCTTCGGCGGCGCGCCGAAGAGCGTGGTGACGATCGCGAGAGAAAACAGGAAAGTGCGCGATCGTCGATTCACTTGTCCAGCATCGGCGAACAACACGGAGTTTGAACGGGCTTGGGTTCCATGAGTTCGGCTCTCGTCAAGTTCGGGTCGTATAAATTTAGCTGCCACTTTCCGTCGCGGCCGATCTTCGGACCCTGGTCGATTTTCATTCCGCGGTCGAGGAGTGTCTTGTATCCCGCGGCCGTGTTGGGGACTCCGAGGGCCAAGTGGTGCATCACACCCAGCGTCTTGGGCGTCGGATTTTGCACGTTCAGCATATACTCCAGCCAGTCCGTTCCTTCCGGCACGCGCATGTCGATCCAATCGGTGCGGTCGTCGGTTCTGCCGCCGTGCCAGAATTCGTGGAAACCCAGAATGTCCTGGTAGAACTTGTCGGCGGCCGCGCGGTCGCGCACGGTTATGCCGACATGAATAATTCGGTCGGAGATGCGCGTGTCCGGCAGAAACTTGCCGAAATTATTGCTATGCAGCGATCCCGGCAGGTATTGGACGAACTCCACATTGTGACCGTCCGGGTCGGGAATCATCATGCTCATGTTGCCGTCCAGCCCAAGCTTGAGCTTGTCCGGAACCTTGACGCCGCGGCTGGCCAGATAGTCGCGCAACTGCTGGATGTTTGCCGTTTCGAAGGCGATGTGCGACAGGCGGTCGTCGGTTTCGTTCTTCAATTCCGGGAAGATTTCGATGTACTGGTGGTCGTTGACCTTGAAGTAAGTCAGCATCAATCCGCCGGACGCCTTGTCCAGAGTGAACGGCTCTTGAAAGCCCAAGTAGTGCCCGTAGAAGTTGCGTGCGGCTGCCAGATCGTCGGTCTTCAATCCGATATGCGCAACGCCGGTAATGGCGGGACGCTTGACCGGCGTTTGAGCGGTTGAGGGCAACGCAAGCAGGGCCGCGAGAGAAGCCAGCAGAATGGATTTACGATGACTCATTTGCCATCCAGTATAAGCAAACGTGACACATAATTCTAAGGATGAGTAATCCCGTTGTGCATTTTGAAATCGGCTGCCGCGATAGCGCGAAGACGCAGGAATTTTATGCGAAGCTGTTCGACTGGCAAATTCAGCCGATGGGTCCGGCGGCAATGATTACAACCGGCGGAACGGGAATCAACGGCCACATCAGCGCGCTTGGCCACGAGCCGCACAACTATGTGACCGTCTACGTGCAGGTGGATGACATCCCGGCCGCTCTTGCGAAGGCCGAGGGACTGGGCGGCAAAAAGATGGTAGGGCCGATCGATATCCCGACTGGGAAGCTTTGCCTGGATGACCGATCCGGAAGGCGCCATGATCGGGCTTTTCAAGCCGAAAACGTAGCCAGTTTTTTCGGGCGTGGTGTCCAACGAAGCGCTTTTTCTCCCGGAAAAGTTCGATGGACTGGGAACCCAGATCACCATCGACGAGCTGGCCGACGCGGTGATAACCGATCACAGGCGGCTGCCATTTCGCGACTCGCGTCTCGGTGACGCCCACGCGTTCGCTCCCTTACGGTCGCGGCTCGGATTGCCGCGTTTTCTAGCGGACCGGCATGATCGTCACTTTCTTTATCGTGCACTCGCCCGCGCTGGCGGTACACGGCCGAGGCGACAGATCCTTGTTGAAACAAATCCGCACTTCCTGGAGCTTGGTATCCGGGTAACAAGAGGTTCGGAACGCCGTTGGCGGAAAACTGGGATTCGCCGCCGCAAGCTTGGACTCAATCTGCGCGGGACTGAGCTGCAGTTTCGTCGACGGCTGGTCCAAATCTTTTGGAATCGTAACCGAATCGCGCGCCTTGCGAACGGTAGCGAAATAGTCGCCCACGCTCAGGTTGCTGCACGTGCCGTGCGTTGCCCACTCATGCTGCATCAGGGATTCGGTGGGAATGTATTTCAACGTGAGCTGGATAATGCTCTGCGACACAGGGCTGGCTTTTCCACAATTTTCCGGACCGCGGGCGGTCTCGCCTTGCGGCCAGAGTCCATGCACGACGAAGCCGACGTGGCGTCCGGCCCCGCACTCACGAGGGTCCTTCACGCCTTGCGGCTCGCTGCAGAAATCCGGCGCATATGACAATGCGAGCAGATAATATGCAAAAGCCGCCTGTTTCGGAGTGGTTGGTTTTTTCTTGTGCGATTTCGCGTCGGCGGCCCCGACAACAATCAAACAAGTTAGTGCTGCAGCAGCCATAAGCCGCTCGAAAGTTCCAGATTTCAGGAGCATGATTAAGGTTATATTACCTTAGATGCGCGCGACTGGCTTCGAATTCCGGAACAGGTTTTGGATGATGGGCGTGATCTTTTGGCTGGGTTTCTTTTGCTACCGGTTCGATCGCGTGAACGCCGGCGTGGCGCTGCTCGGCTCGCCCATCCCCACCACATCCACGCCGATCTCGTTTTCGATCGCGGGCGTGAATATCGTTTTTGGTCCGATGACCTATGAGATGTTCGGGCTGACTCCGGGATCGAGTGACGGACGGCTCAAGCTGCAAGTGACGTTCGGCATCGCAGCGCTGCTGGTGGCGGCCTCGGCCATGATGCGGACGTGGGCGACAGCCTATTTGCAGCGCGACGTAGTTCAGGATTCGAAGTTCAGAACAGAGGCCTTGGTGGCGGACGGGCCTTACCGGCATGTCCGAAATCCGCTGTACTTCAGTAATGTGCTGATGACGCTGAGCATGGCGTTGCTGGCAAGCCGCATTGGCTGGCTGGTGATCGTGGTGGGAATGGTGGCGTTCCAATACCGGCTGATCGGGCGCGAGGAACTGGAGTTGTCGCGATCGCTGGGTGAGCGTTATCGGGCGTATTGCAAGGCCGTTCCGCGATTGTGGCCATCCATCCGCCCACGCGTGCCCGCGGGTGAGTTGAAGCCGCGCTGGAAACAGGCCTGGCTGGCCGAGGCGTTCTTCTTCTGGGGATTCGCGGCGGCGATGGCCAGCTTTGCGATTACCCTAGATCGG
>DATDHK010000268.1:0-3934 GCA_036521635.1 Bryobacteraceae bacterium
TCCCAATCGCGAATCCGACGAGTCCCGCCGCGGTCGCCGCCCCCGGACCCGCGCTCGATCCCGACGCCCCTTCTTCCAGCAGCCAAGGATTCATCGTCTGTCCGCCGAACCAGATATCGTTTAGCGCCAGCGCGCCCAGACTCAGCTTCGCCACCAGCACCGCGCCGGCATCATGCAGCCGCTTGACAATCGCCGCGTCCTCCGCCGGTACGCGATTCTGAAAAGGCTCCGCGCCGTAAGTCGTGGGGATTCCCGCCGTATCCACCAGATCCTTCGCGCCCCACGGGATTCCGTGAAGCGGACCGCGATATTTCCCGGCGGCAATTTCTTCGTCTGCTTTCTTCGCCTGTACCAAAGCGAAATCGCGCGTCACCGTGATCGCACAACGCAGCTTGGGGTTGAATCGCTCGAGCCGATCCAGATAAAGATGCGTGAGGCGCTCGGACGTCAGCTTTCGTTCTTCGATCCATCGCGAAAGCTGGGTTAGCGGCGCGTAGGCGATGTCTTCATCGCCCGCCGGCAGCGGCTTGCGATCGGTCGCCGAGCGGACGAACCGGTCGCGATCCGGACCCACCGTCTGCCCGGCGGCCGGATCGCAGCGCGACCACGGCGCAACCGCAGGTTCCAGCGCGACCTTGCGAGGCCCCACGCGCCGTTCGTAAACCGATGCGAGCGAGTTGCGCCAGTTGCCGGCGGCTTGCGATCGCTCCGCCGCGGTCAACTCGAATTGAACCAGCTTCTCCGCTTCCGCGAACGTGGAAGTCGACACCGCGGGCCCAACGGCCGGCGCAGTTCCGAATGCGGGCGGCGCCCCGGCCGGAAGCTCGGCGGGTTTCGGCGGCTTCTTACTGCAACCAGCAACCACCCCCATCAACCCCAGCGACGTATTCAGGAAGTGCCGGCGCGATTTAGACATGTTTTCTCCGAATCACATTGTAGCCGTCACGGGCACACCACCAGCTTCATCATCATCTCCACCCGGTCCAATCCGGAGGCGGCGCCGATGACCTTGAATCCCTGTTTTTCGTAAAACTGCGCCGAATGCCGCGGCGTCTCGAGGTGAACGGTTTGGATGCCGCCCGCCTTCGTGATCTCCCGCAGCCGGAACAAAAGAAGGTATCGTCCCAGCCCCAGCCCGTGCGAATCGCAGCGCACCATGCCCCAAACCAGCCGCGCCAGCGCCTGCTCGATCGCATAACCTCCGCATCCCACGATCGCGCCGTCATGCTCCATCACAAAATAGGGACAGTCCCGCCGGTCGAGAAATTCCTCAAATTCCCGCCGCGCGCCCGGATCGAAAACGCGTGGCGTGTTCGAATCGAATACGGCAAGACAAAGATCGCGGTCAGCGGATGAATAGGAACGAAGCTCCATGAATCGATAGTTACGGTTTGATCACCTTGACGACGTAGTAACTGATCGGCTGCGAAACTTCCTTGAACCAATGCGGCGTTCCCGCCGGAACCACAATTACGTCGCCCTTGCTCAAACGTTGGCTCTGCCCGTTCCGGATATCCGTACCCAGAAGCTGTCCGGGGCTGGCGGTCCTGCTGCCTACGATAGCGCCCCCGGTCACGAACGTCGCCTGTCCCTCGATTACATAAATGACGTCTGTCTCCTTCTCATGCACTTCCACCTCGCCCGGCCCAGTGCGGTGCGAGCCCCTCACCGACAGATCCTGCGCCGTGATCAGCACTCCGCCTTTGGCCAACGCGGCTGCAACTTTATCGTGGTCGACGAAGGTAACGTTCGAAGACGCGTCAGCGGCCATCAGTGTAATGGCCATAGTGGGTAATGTCATCATCGCGAGCAATAACTTCATGGATTCTCCTCTCACACGATTCTAACCGGTCATGCCAAATCGCATGTAGTCTTTATGCGTGCGATTTTGTCCCCCTGGCATGCTTTTTTGCGCTTCACATTGTGATACAGTGACAAACCATACCCAGCCGAATTGTGACGCGTGAAAGGAAGGCGGTTCAATGGACAAGCAACAGCGACTCATCGTGTGCTTCGATGGCACCTGGAATCAACAGGACAGTTCCACGAATGTCCTCCATAATTACAACCTGATCCAGGAGGGGCTGGACTCAAAAACGGGTCTCTTCCAAAAGAAGTTCTATCACCTCGGTGTGGGAACTGGAGTGCTCGACCGCATTTCCGGCGGCGGATTCGGCTTTGGCCTGGAACAGAATGTCCGCGACGCCTATAACTGGTTGGTTCAGAACTATTGCGACAACCGGCCGAACCAGTTGCCGGACGAAATATACATCTTCGGATTCAGCCGCGGCGCCTATACTGCGCGCTCGCTGGTGGGGTTCATCGGCCGCTGCGGTCTGCTGCACCGCGCCGCGCCGATTACCGTCACCCAATTGTGGGGAGCCTATTGCATCCTCGGCCGCCAGCAGGAAGAACGAACGAGCGTATGGGAGAAGATCTTGTGGAAGCCCAAGGCGAAGGTTCGGCAGATCACGGAACTTAAGAACCCGAACCCAAACCCGCCCCTTACAAAGGAAGAGCAATTGCTCCTGCAATCGTCGCGGCGCGTCAACATCACCTACTTAGGGATCTATGACACGGTAGGCGCGATCGGTTGGGATGCTCTCGCCATTCCGGGCCTCACCAGCCGCGTGGCCCTGCACAACAACCTGCGCCCCACTACTCTTATCCAAAACTGCCGCCACGCGCTGGCGATGGACGAGCATCGCAGCAGCTTCAATCACACGCCGTTCCTCGCCTTCATGGGCAACGACCCCCGCGAAGTGCAACGGGGCGGCGAGGCTTCGGACTCTGGCGCCTCCGGGGGGGAGTACTGGGAGCGGGAACGCAAAATGTGGTGTGACAGGATTGAGCAGCGGTGGTTTGTGGGCGCACATTCCAATGTCGGCGGAGGTTATGAAGACAATCGCCTTGCCGAGGGGCCGTTGTGCTGGATTATGGAGGGCGCCACGAAACTGGGGCTGGCGGCCGAAGACATCCCCGCTTGTGCGCCCGTGACTCAAGATGACCAACTGCCGCGCGATTCCTACGCGGAGTTCGCGCCCCCGCTGTGGACCAAAATCATTCGCGCCAAGCGGAATTACCGCGCCATAGATCCCGACCCCGTGCCACAAGCCAGCTCCAAACCGGCGCCGAAGGGCTCGGATCCGGAGCCGGGCTTCTCGCTCGAGACCATCAACGAAGTAATCGACCCTTCGGTTGCAAAATATTGGCAGTCGTCCAAGATTGCCATTCCGCCCAATCTCCAGGAGTATGAGCGACGACGCAAGGGAATTGAAATTTCCGGGGCCGTGCACAAGTGGCTGGATGAAAACATCCTGGATTATTTGGCAGTCGTGCTGTGGGCTACGATGGCGGCGATCGGCCTTTCCGCGGTGGATCGCGTGACGGGTCTGATTCCTCCGGAGGCGCTACTGTGGGTGATCTGCGCGATCGCGTTTCTTTTTCCGTTAGTCGATTGGAGCGAGAGTATAGTCAACTTCAAATGCGCCTTGGGATGGAAAGAACCTCGTGGGCGCGCGTTCCTGGATGGCATCTACTGGTCGCGTATGCTGGGCTTCGTGCTGGCTATCTTCGGCGCCGCCCGTGCCATCACTCTTCTCTTTTATCTTGGTTGGCGGCACCAATATTCGGAGGTTATGGAGATTGGGACGTGGTACTGGGCGGTACCCGTTTGTGCCGCCGCCGCAGTCATTGTCGCCACCAAACTGAGCGCGTGGCGCGCGTGGGTGGCGCTCGTTGCCGGGCCGGTTGCGGCAGCTTTGGGCGGCATGATCTTGTTTGCCCTCGGTTGGGGTGTATCCACCCTCTTCCCGGAGATCCCTAAATCCGATGCGATGATGCGGTGGGAGGGTGGACGCTCGCTGCCGGGATTGCTGTTGCTATTGCAGTTGGCGCTGGTCTACTTTTGGCGCGCGATGCTTTGGACCGCCGA
>DATDHK010000269.1:0-4735 GCA_036521635.1 Bryobacteraceae bacterium
GAGAAGACTCGTATGACAATTCCTGAATTTCAGAAGATCGTCGCCACTTCGTCCATTCTCACAGTGCTCGCTTTCGCTGTGGGTTGCGAACCGAAGAAGACGGCTGGCGGAAATTATTCGAGCGACGCCGGCCTGCTGCTCTGGACTACGAACCGCGACGCCCCCGCTCCTTCGACGGGGCCGGCTGTCGAGACCTTCAATATCTTCATGATGGATGGCAATGGCGGACATCGCGTTCAACTGACCACCGACAGTTGGCCGGTGATCAACCAACATCCGGTTTTCACATCGGACTCCAAACGGATCGTTTGGGCCCATGGCGGCGTTGGGCACTCGAGCATCTGGATCATGAACGTTGACGGCTCGGCCAAGGCTCAGGTTACGGCAGCGCCGCCAGACGCAGAAGATGGTCATCCGTGGGCGGGTTCCGATGGCCGCATCTACTTCGCGCGACACGAGCACTCATCCCATGTCCACAAAATCTGGAGTGTAAATCTCGACGGGACGGGTGCCACCGAGTTGATTGGAAGTGGGGACAAGGATCGTTTCCATCCGAATCTTGACCGCGGCCGGAACCTTATCCTGTACACGTCAAGCGGCGCCGGAGCGGGAAGCGGCGATGAGATCCGCGTCTTCGACATTAAGGCGAGACAGGACCGTGTGCTTTATGCGCCAGGATGGCCGGTGTCCGCGGCGATCTGGCATCCGGACGGTAACAGGGCTGTGGTCGCCGAGGATCACAACAAGGACGGAAAGTACAGAATCGTCGAAATCTCCTATCCCGCAGGCGCCGTGATTCGGACACTCACCGACGACGCTCAGGACAACACGATCCCCTACTACGCATATCCTTCCGGGGCCTTTGTCGACTGGGTTCAGTTCCCGGGAGGCAGGAGGACGAGGAACATCGCGCGAATGAACGCGGATGGAACCGGGAAAATCCTGCTGACAAACGACGCCTATGAGAACACCAAGATTGTCGGCGAACCGGACATCATTCCGGCAACGACGCCGGGGGGACGCGAACACTGCAAACCCAGGCCGGTGGGCTGCTACCCAACACCGCCGCCCTGCGAGAAGGTGCTGCTGCCCGATGCGGTCAAGTCAGGCGCGGAGCGATTGGGACGGGTCACCGGTCAACAGGGAGCAGCTCGAGAAGTTGCTCCGGAAGGATACCTGGCATTCATGCGCGAGGATCTGAAGATCTACCTCGACCGGAGCCAGCCCCGCGCGACCCAAGATCTGCAAAGAGCCGCGGAGAATCTGCGTGAGTTTTTGTCCAGCCAGGATGACAACGAGGTGCTGGAGCGCGTCGCTGACATTTACGTTAACAACTATCTCGCGGCGTTGAACCGTTAGCTCACAAGATTTTGAGAAGGAGATCCATAATGTCAAAACGACTGACAAATTCACTGATTCCCTTGCTACTTTGGCTCGGGCTTTTATCGGCCAAAGCGGATGCTCAGATCACCAAGACGTTCTGTATCCGCGGCACATCCAACGGAAATGACTGGACTTGGAATCTCTCCTTCCCAGGCTCACCCGTGGGAGGAGGCGTCACGGCGCCAGCGGTTCCCGCGGGGGGGGAATGCGACCGCGCTTGCGCAGGACTGGGTCAATAGTATTCAGTCCGTGTACGGAACGCCCCAAACATTTACGGCCAGATTTCTTCGCACAGAAGAGGATGGCACGGCTTGCTTTTCGATCACCGCCCCGAGAGATTTCACGTTTTCCGTCGGCTCGTGCACGATTACGGGTAACCCCGCCGGCTGTTCCTTTAACCCAACGATTGTGGAAGTAGCATCTTCAGGCTCTCCGGCCAAAGTTCGAAGCTACGGGACGATTATATGGATCGTTGTGATCGTGGTGGTGCTTCTGGCGATCGCGATTGTCGTACGTATCGTCAGGCGCCGATAGGTGGCCGTGGTGGCGCCGCAGCAGAGTATCTGTGGCTGCAAAACTAGTCGATTAAGCCAGATTCCGTGACGAGTCTCGATGCGGCAGCCTGAAGGCCGCGCCGCGTTCGATCTCAGACTGCGGACCAGGGGACGAGATTTCCGACACACTACAGAACGACAGCGACGTGCTGAAGACATTTCTGTTTTGCCCGGCAACGAATTACGAAAAGGAGAGTAACTATGCCAGTGAAACGATCCGTTAACGACTCCGCGAAACCACCCGCGGGACTGAAAGAATTAGTTGCGAAGTATCAGTCGACAGCAGCCAACGCGGCCAAATCGGAAGAAGCGCGCCAACGTCTGGTACGAGACATGACCGACATCGCGCTGAAGACCGAGGGGGCTCGCATCCGCATTGTCGAGCACGATCTCGCGAATCCGAAGGCCAAACCCAAGATCATCGAGCTCGAGCTCACGGACCCGCGCGCCGCGGTCCTGCGGCTGGAGCGATTCTGCAATATCCGATTCGCACTGCCGTTTTGGCTTTGCGCGGACGTATGCAGGATTTTCATTCCGTTCCGGCGGCCACCCATCATTTGGTTCGGGTTCTTCCTGATCTTCTGCGATTTGAATATCTGTGCCCGTAAGATCACGTGCTTCTACATCGGGATCTAAAAATTAGCGGCGTACGATCACTTCACGCAGACTGTCGCGCGTCAGGAAAAACTTCACCGAATGGAATTTCTGGAAGAGCTTTTCCAAACTGCGGTTGTTGAAGTATTGTGCTCGCGCGCGCGGGCCGCGCGGAGTCAAAGACAGTACTTTCGATTCGGCGATGCGGTAGTTGTAGGTGGCGACCGCGGGGGTCTTTTCGTCGGAATGAAAAAAAGCCAGCAGCGACGATTGCGGGCGTAGAATCCGATACAACCGGTCGACCGTTTCCTGCAGCAGCGGCGGGGCGAGGAATTGCAGAGTGTCCCACACCAGAACGCCGTCGAACGTGTTGTCGGGAAAATGCAGGCTCTCGCGCAGGAAGAAATCGGCGCGGCGCGGATCGGCTTGATTCGCTACAAAGTCGCCGTCGCCCCCGAAGGCATCGTCCAACGTATGTAGGATATCGTTGGAATAAATACGATGGCCCAGGCTGGTGATGAAGCTCACGTTGGCCTGGCTGGCTCCGGCGAAGTCCAGTATGGATAGGTTCTCGCGGTCCTGTATGGAACTGAAGAACTGGTCGAGTCCGTTGCTCATGCGAGTCTGCGGTTGCGCGGGCGGAGCGGCTGTTCTTTCGGGTGAATACAGCGAGGCCGAGCCGGTTTCCGATCCCCAGAAATCCTTCAACAAGACTCGACCTCCTTTTCGCGAAATTAGGCGATTACCGCTTCAGCTCGCCGGATAGCGGAGCAACTGGAACGGAGGCTGCCGCGGCGTTGGCGGCCGACGAAGACGGAGCGGCCGCGGCGGGTTTCGGCGCCACTGGCGCGGCGGGCTTGCTGATTTCGGGCCGCACGATATCGATGCTGCCCTTGAAATAGGCCCCATCTTCGATCACGATGCGCGCGGTCTTGATGTCGCCCACCAGTTTGGCATCCTTGCGAATATCGATTTTGTCGGATGCTTCAACATTTCCGTGAATGGCGCCAAGCACGATGATTTCCCGCGCTTTGACACCAGCCTGTAATTTTCCGTGAGGCCCCACCGTTAAGCGGTGTTCCTGCAACTCGACGGAGCCGTCGATTTCCCCGTCAATCGTTAAATCCTCACGGCTAAAGATTTGACCCTTGATCATTACGGACTTTCCAATTACCGCCGGCCCACGCATATCGGTAGAAAAATGGCTGGCCGCGGGCGCGGTCGACATAGGAGGATTGTCCTTGATCGGATTTGCCGAAGCCGAAGGCATCGTGCCCGACTTCGGCGGATACTCTTCTTCTTTACGTTTATTCCACATTAGGAAGATCTCCATCCTTTAAACAGAAGGATGAAACCATGGTACTACGTCACTCAGGGTTTGGTTTGGGCGCGGCCCACCAGATACCGAAAGCCATCCCACTCCGGGCCGCCGGACCGGTCTGGGATAAGATCCAACACCTTGCCGCCGTGTTTTGTCAGCCAGCCCACGACATTTTCCTTTCGAATGCCCCGCATGTCCATGAACGGAGCGCTCGGATATAAGACGTGGTGATAGAGCCGGCGGGGAAGCGAGCGGACAGATGCGAATTTTCCGGACCGCCGGCTGGGTAATTGAAACAAGAGGACGCCATCCGGGCTCAGCAAGCGGAGGAATTCGCGCAGGTAGCGCTTGCTGTAGCGCGGCGGCATATGTTGCAGAGTGATGTTCGAATAGATGAAATCAAACTGGCCGCTGGGAAGTATGCCGAGATCGCTTCGCTCGTTGTGCAGATATTCGCAGCGCCCGCCATGTTTATTGTAGGCTCGTGCGTGGTCGATCATTGTGCGCGAGATGTCGACGCCATAGACGCGATCGAAGTGGAGCGCCAGGGCCTGGGTGAGGCGGCCGACGCCGCACCCGAAATCAAGCGCGAGTTTTTTCGAGGGGAGCGGATGGAAGGATTCGACGTAGTCGAGGGCGGCATTGACCTCGGATACGCCGGTTTGGAAAAACTCGCCGGTGTCCCAGCCGGCGTTCCTTTTTTCAGGATGCGTGAGGACGGCCCAAAGGGGATCGGTTTTGCCGAAAAAATTCCAGTGCTTCTGAAGGAGTCGAAGGTTCAATCTTAATTATGAAACAGCATGTGGGGCAGATTGGTAATCTGCGGCCGATTGGTAATCGGCCTGTTACTGAATTCGGAATTGTTTACAGGCCGATTACCAAT
>DATDHK010000270.1:0-11011 GCA_036521635.1 Bryobacteraceae bacterium
CCTTATGTCTCGCAGGCCGAAGCCATGCTCGACGACAAAGACGTCGAAGTGCGTGTGGCCGCCATCGCGAGCCTGGTGGATCTGAAGAACGATCGCACCGCTTCTATTTTGCAGAAACCTCTCGACAGCGAGGTGCCCGAAGTCAGTTTTGCGGCCGCCAAGGGGCTTTGGGCGCTGCAGGCGTCCGAGGGCCGCGAAGCGCTTTTGTCCGTTCTCAGCGGCGAGTCGAAAACCAAATCCGCATTCATCACCCGCCAGAAGCGGGAAGCGTTGCGCATGTTCCACACGCCCAAAACGATGTTTCTCTTTGTGCTCCAAACAGGCGCGAATCTGGCGCCTGTGCCGGGACTGGGCGCGGGCGTCTCGTCGGTGGAGGGCATTCTTTCCGACGCGAGTGTTTCCGGCCGCGCCGCCACCGCTCTATTGCTCAGCGCCGACAAGGATCCGCGCGTGTTGCAAGCGCTCCGCGACGCCTTGACCGACAAGGAATGGTCGGTGCGCGCCTCCGCAGCGCACGCCATCGCCTTGCGTAACGATCCGGCGCTGGCGACAACTCTGGCGCCGCTATTCGACGACCCAAAGGAAGCGGTGCGGGCGCGCGCCGCAGCCGGCTACTTGCGCTTGGAATCGATCAAGCCGGCGCCGGTCAAGCCGGCAAGTCCAAAACGCACAGGGAAACGGTAGACCGATTTCCGCAGTGCTCAACAGTAGAAGTTCTTGTCCCAGGAATGCCGCTTGAGAATCTCGAGCGTGGATTCGTCCAGCGGGCCTTTGCCGGATTCGGCGGCGTTTCGCTCCACGTTTCTTACCGTGCGCATGCCCGGAATAGTTGCCGTCACGGCAGGATGCGAAATCGCGAATCGAAGCGCGATCTCCGCGAGAGAGCCATCCACCGCCGCCAGGTCGCGCTGGAGCGCCGCTACATGTTCAATCACTTGCTTTTTCCGGCCGCCACGAAAATAGAAAGCGCGGAATTCTTTCGGATTGAATTCGGTGGATTCCGTAATCGTCCCCGTCAGGCTGCCTTCATCGAAGGGCGACCGCGCCAGTACGCCCACGTTCATCTTCCGCGCCAGCGGAAACAAATTCGTCTCCGGACTCGGATCGAAAATGTTGTAGACCACCTGCACGGCGTCGACCAAGCCGGACTCCACCAGTTCGAGCGCCGAATCCGGTTGATGATCGTTGATCGACACGCCCACCGCGCGCACTTTCCCCGCGGTCTTCAGCTCCTCGAACGCCCTGCGCCAGTCATCGCGGTGGAACCATTCCGGATTCCACACGTGCAATTGTTGCAGGTCGATGGTGTCCACTTTCAGATTACGCAGGCTGTCTTCAGTGCAACGCAGAATGTACTCATACGGAAAAACGTTTTCAATACCGATGCCCGGCTGGGCCGGCCACAAGCGATTCTTGGGCGGTATCTTGGACGCTAGATGGATTCTGTGCTGGCCTTCGCGAATCACTTTTCCCACCAGCTTCTCGCTATGGCCATCGCCATACGCCAACGCGGTGTCGATAAAATCGATCCCCAACTCGATGGCCCGGCGCAGAGCGCGCAACGATTCGTCGTCGGAGCCGCCCAGCCACTGCTTCCCGCCAATCCCCCAAGCGCCATATCCAATCTCACTGATTTGTATGCCGGTGCGTCCGAGAATTCGGTGTTTCATGCTGAACCCATCATAGTGAAGTGAACATCTATAGAATGTGAGGCAGGCATGGACGCAAAGCATCGCATTGTAATTCTGGGCGGCGGCTTTGGCGGCCTATATGCGGCCAAGGCGCTCAAGAACGCGCCGGCTCAAATCACATTATTGGACCGCCGCAATTTTCATCTGTTCCAGCCGTTGCTTTACCAAGTGGCCACCGGCTCGCTTTCGCCGGGCGAAATTGCGTCGCCGTTGCGCGCGGTCCTTAGCCGGCAAAAGAACACGCAAGTGCTGCTCGGCGAGGCGCTGGATCTTGACACGGAACATCGGAAAGTGATCCTGGATTCCGGCGATCTGGATTACGATACGCTGATCGTCGCCACCGGTTCGGGCGACTTTTATTTCGGCCACGAGGAGTGGCAGCGAACGGCGCCGGGATTGAAGACGATCGAACAAGCCACGCAGATTCGCCACAAGATTCTGTACGCATTTGAGGCGGCGGAGAAGGAACATGACCCGCAAAAGCGCCGCGAGTGGCTGACGTTCGTGCTGGTTGGCGCGGGCGCGACGGGTGTAGAGCTGGCCGGAGCGCTGGGCGAGATTGCGCACGATACGTTGCGGCGCGATTTTCGTTCCATCCGGCCGGAGGAGGCGGTGATCCTTTTGCTGGAGGGTGCGCCCCGGGTACTTACGGCGTTCGATCCGAAGTTGTCTGCAAGAGCTGAAGCTGCGCTGAGCCGGCTCGGCGTTACGATTCGGACCAACGTCTTCGTGACGGATATTGACGAAACGGGCGTGACGGTGCAAACTGCTTCCGGCGTGGAGCGGATCGCCGCGCGAACTGTGATCTGGTCGGCCGGCGTGCGCGCGTCGCTTTTCGGTGAAGTTTTGCAGCGGCGCTCGGGCGCGGCACTCGATCGTGGCGGCCGCGTGATAGTGAATCCCGACTGCGGAGTGCCCGGGCATCCCGAGATTTTCGTGATTGGCGATTTGGGCCACTTCGAGGAGAAGGGTGCTCCGCTCGCCGGAGTGGCGCAGGTGGCGATGCAACAGGGCGCTTATGTCGCCAAGCTGATTCGCAAGCGCCTGCGCGGCGAATCTCAGCCGGGCGTGATCATTCGTCCTTTTCATTATTTCGACAAAGGCACGCTGGCCGTGATTGGCCGCGCTGCCGCAGTGGCCCAAATCGGACCGCTGCGTATTTCCGGTCTGGTGGCATGGCTGGTGTGGCTCTTCATCCACCTGATGAATCTGGTGGAATTCTCGAACCGCATATTGGTGTTCATCCACTGGGGATTTCTATATCTGACCTTCAACCGCGGTGCGCGCCTGATCACTGGAAGCGACACACTGCCTGGCGAAACTCGACCGGCGCACTCGGACGAAGATGTTACAGTGACGAAGTGATGCGGAAACATATTCTATTTCTCTTGCTCGCGGCCCTTCCCGCGCTGGCGCAGAAGGGCGAGCAGCTTTTCAACGGCAAGAATCTGGAAGGCTGGAAGTTCGATCCGGGCGAGGCCGGCACGCAAGGATTCGTGGTGGAAAACGGCGTGTTGCACACCCAGCCGGGCAAGGGTCTGCTCTGGTTCACGAAGAAGAAGATCGGCAACGCAACACTGCGCGTGGTCTATAAAATGTCGACTGAAAAGGGCAACTCCGGCGTGTTCATTCGCATTCCGGTGGAGCCGGTTTCAGAGGACGACGCGATCAACAAAGGCGTCGAGGTGCAGATCGACAACCAGGACAACGATTGGCATTGCACTGGCGTCCTTTACTCGATGACCAAGGCTTTGGCGCGGCCATACAAACCCGTGAACGAATGGAACACCATGGAGATTACGCTGCAGGGCTTGCGCACTATTGTGAAGGTGAATGGTGTGCTGGTGACCGACTACGACGGCGTCTCCCCAGTCCCGGCCAAGGAAAAAAGCTACGAGCCGGATCGTGGGCCGCGGCCTGAGACCGGCTTTATTGGATTGCAAAACCACGACAGCGTAGCCGTGATGTCGTTCAGAGAAATAAGCCTGTGGCCGTTGAAAAAGTAACTATGGCGCGGCTTGCCGTGATTTCCGCCAAACAGGACTAGTCAACTCAATCGTCCAAACAGGACCGCCCTGATAGAACTGGCCCTCCATGCGTACGAATATCGGAGCCTTACCACCCAGAATCCAAATCTGAGTATCTTTGGGCTGCTTCCCTACGATGGGCGCGACCACTCCGGCAACGCCGCCCAACTCCACCTTCACGTTAAAACGCGTGGCCTTGTGGCGGGCGCCGGCGATCCAAAACATTTCCTCTCCCTGCGGCGTAATCGCGAGTTTCACCAGCCGCGGCTTTGGCGTAGCCGCAACGTAGGATACTTTCGTCTCCGCCACATCGGCCTGGAGATTCTTCAGCAGAGTAATAAGCATCCCGTTAGCTAAGTCCGGCTGCAAGTCGAGATGGTGTTCCTCAACCTTGTCTTTACCGCCGTCGATAGAACGTGCCGTCACCTGGCCGTTGGCAGCATCGATTGAGACATCCATCGGCTTGGGGAACGACGGACCTTTCTGCACGTGGTGATCGCTTATGAGGCGGAAGTTGTGACTTTGAGAATACACAACAGTGTCGTCGTCGACCGACCCGTCTTTGAAGCGGAAGACCAGATTGGACGTGACCCGGTCCCCCTGGACGGTCTGGGCCAAGTCGCCGGCGGCGAGAGTTTTGCGGTCGATCGAGCGCAATACCAGAAATCCGTGGGTTGTACCTTCCACGTGGCGCACGGCCACAGGTTGCGCCTGCAACACGTAGAGCTGGAAAACCATCAGAGCAGTAAGCGGCCAGGATCGGACAGATTGTCTCAAAGCGGTTTTGATGGAAGAACCCCCTGTATCGAAGACGCGTTTTGTGCGTGGTTGTTTCGGCTCGCCATTTGCGCGACATCGGTCCAGTTTACCGGTACAGGCCGATTACCAATCGGCCGCAGGTTGCCAACCTGCCTCACAAATCGGGATTTGAAAAAACGAAGCCATTTTGGACGGAAGTCCCTTTGTGCTTATGCAGTTCCGGTTCTCAGAATTCCAACTTCAACCCGAACTGCATTTCCCGCGCCCGGCCGGCCGAGACGATGCTGCCGAATGCCGGCGAAGCCACGTTGACGACTACCGCGGGCTGATTGAAGTTCGCGCGGTTAAAGAAGTTGAACGCCTCCCAACGGAACTGGAGATTGAAGCGCTCGTCCTTTCCGAATCGCGTATTCTTGGCGACGCCAAGATCGGTTTGCGCCAGGCCCGGGCCGATGATCGTGTTCCGGCCCTCGGATCCGAAACGCAGCGAACCAGCCGGCAAGTTCACAAAGGCGCTCGAGGTGGCGTGGCAGGCTGCGTTGCGGCTGTCGACGACGTAGCAATTCGGATTGCGGGTGTCATAGGAAATCGGACCAACCAAGTCCGGACGGTCGGTGATGCCGTCGCCGTTCACGTCGCCCGACATCGTCGCCGTAATCGGGAAGCCTGCCTGCATCGTCGCGATGAAGCTCGCTTCCCAACCTCCCACGATCTTGTTCAACACGGGCCCGGCATTGGTCAAGAGAGCCCGGCCTGCGCCGAATGGGAGCTCGTACACAGAGCTGATGACCAGACGCTGGCGCACGTCGAAGCCGGAGAGAGCACGTGAGGATCCGGCGCGGTTGCGTTCATCTCCGCTTCCACTGAATACGCCGCCGCGATCGCCGCTGCCACGTTCGCTCGAGAGGTCGATGGATTTTGCCCAGGTGTAAGCGACCAGCGTGGTCATGCCCTTTTTGCCTCGCCGGACCGCCTTCACCTGGAGCGAGTTGTAGTTTGAAGTGACGTAGGGATCCATGCTCAGAGCCGTGCCCCAGGTCGGGAACGGCCGGCGAGCTTGGATGGTGGCGGTGGGTCCGGGTGTTGGGACGTTGTAGAAAACGAGCTCGTCGAGGTTCGTTCCTTTGTTCGCCACATAGCCCGCTTCCACTGTGAAGCTGAAAGGTAGCTGCCGCTGCACAGTCAGGTTCCACTGTTGGGTGTAGCCTTCTTTGAAATCCGGATTTATGTTTTGCGTGCCCACAACGAGAGCGGCGGACGCGTTGATGAACGGGTTGGCAATATCGATCTGCGGCGTGGCGGTGGATGAGGTGATCTGCTGCGTCTCCGCGAAAGGAGGCTGGCGGCGGTTGATTACGAAGTTGTTCAAGAAGGCCTGCGAATTCGTATAGAAGATGCCGTAGCCGCCGCGGATCACGGTTTTCGGATCCAGCGAATAAGCAAAACCGAAGCGCGGCGCAAAGTTATTCCGGTCGGCTCGATAGGCCGCGCGTTCGGAAACGCCATCCAGGTGCAGCACGTCGCCGATGCCGGCGCACGGCCGCGTAGTGGTGGCGCAGTAGGCCTTGTTGGCGACCAGTACCTGCGGCGTAATTCCGGAATTGTAGTCGTTGGTCAGAGGCCAGAAGGTGGAGCGGCGGTCCAGGTTGTCCACCAACGGGCTGACGTACTCATAGCGCAAGCCGATGTTGAGCGTGAGCTTGCGGTTCACTTTCCAGTCATCCTGAACGTAGTAGCCGTGCCACCAGGAGCGGCCGGTCTCCACGCCTTTGCCCACCAAGCGCGAGGCGGTAAATGGATCTCCAAGAATAAAATCGGCGAAGGGTTGGCCGGTGAAGTCGCCGCGGAAATTGAAGCTGCCGCGGCGCAAGCCGGTGACCGGCCCGGGTGTGTTCTGCTGATAACGGGTCAGCGTGAAGCCGCCCTTGAAGGCGTGGTTGCCATGCGTCCAGGTGACGTTTCCGGCGTAGTTGAATTCGTTCGAAATATCGCGCTGGCTGTTGAAGTCGCCGTCCCCGAACGCGGTGAGCGTGACGTTGGTGAAGGTCAACGTCGGCGCGCCCTCAAACTGTGAACCGGCTAGCGGGTTGTTGATGCCGAATTGGTCGTAATAGCCCACTTTGCCGGTGTTCGGGCTGCTCTGCACGAATTCCGATCGCGTAAAGGAAGTGCGGAACTCGGCGAGCAACACCGGACTGAAAATGTGCGTCCAGTTCACCAGCCCGATCTGATTGTGCGGAGGAATGATCTGCTCGAAGGTGGGCAGGATGGGCGTGGTTTTCTCGTCGTGCGGAGCGCGGGAATAGCGGCCGCTCAGCCGGTCGCGCGAGGTCAGTTCGTGATCGATCTTGATGGTTAGCAGGCCGTCGGAAAAGCGGTCGGGCGCCGTGACCAGCAGGTTGTTAGCGGTGGTGGTGGGTCCGCCGAAGTTCTGCTGCGGCCAAAGAGCTATGGCTGCCTTGGCGGTTTTGCTGAAGGCGCTCGCGGGAATGCGGTTGTTCTGGAACGGCTGGCCCGTAGCGGGATTTTTCAACACCAGTCCCGCGACGCCCGAAAAATCGCCATCGCGCCAAGCCTGAATGGGCACCGAGCGCAGCGATTCCACGCCGCGCCGCTCAGTGTGCTGTTCGTAGTTGACGAAGAAGAAACTTTTGTTGCGCCAGATGGGGCCGCCCAGCGCACCGCCGAACTGATTGCGATTCAGCCGGCTCACCTTGGGCAGGAAAAAATTGCGGGCGTCGAAGAAGTTGTTGCGCCAGAATTCGAAGAGCGCGCCGTGAAAGCTGTTGGTGCCCGACTTGGTGATCAAACTGATCTGTCCGAAGGCGGCCTGCCCCAGCTCCGCGGTGTAGGAATTCGTCTGCACCTTGAACTCCTGGATCGCGTCGATGGAGGGGCGCATGGCGATGTTGCCGAACTGGCGAGCGTTGTTGCTGGCGCCGTCGAGCGTGAAATTATTCTGATTGTCGCGTCCGCCGATGGAGATGCCTGAGCCGAGGCTGCCGGTGGCCGATCCGACCGAGAGGTCGAAGCCGCCGGGGCGAGTGGTTGCGCCGGGGACAAGCAGGAGCAGTTGCGAGAAGTCGCGGCCGTTGAGCGGGATCTGCGTGGTGTAGCGGTTGTCCACCACTTGCCCCACCACTGCATTCTCGGTTTGCAACTGGGCCGCTTCTCCGCTCACGGTGACTGAGTCGGTCACAACGCCGACTTCGAGCGCGATGTCCACGCGTGGTTCCTGGTTTACTTCGAGCACGATGCCGGTCACGGTCTTTTTCTTGAAGCCGGTCACTTCCGCGGTGACGCTGTACTGGCCGACGGGCAGAAACGTGGCCACGTAATTGCCGCTTTGATTGGTGGTGGCTTTGCGCGTTAGTCCGGTGTCTTTGGCGGTTACGGTGATGCTGACACTGGGGACGACGGCGCCGCTTGAATCCGTTACTGTCCCGACGATTGTGGCTGTGGTCTGGGCTAAGGCGGCCGCGGAGAACAACAGCATTACAAGAAGGTAGTTTCTGAGTCGCATTTTATCCCTCACCCTTGGGAATGAATTTGCCATAGCATATCACAGCGGCTTGACAATAGGCAGCGAGCCATACATATAATAAAACGCTACGTATCGTAGTATTAAGATGCCGGTCAAAACCGAGAATTGGGGTGCCCGCAGGCAAACAAAGACGAGAGTCCGCGTGCTTTCGGCGGCCGGCGGGATCTTGCGCCGCGACGGTTATTCACGATTGACCATGGAGCGGGTGGCGGCTGAAAGCGGAGTTGCGAAGACCACGCTCTACCGCCGCTGGCCGACGAAGGCCGCATTATGCATGGACTTGTATATCGACATTTCCCGCCGCGAACTGAATATGCCCGATACAGGAAGTGTTGCCAGCGACCTCAGGCACATCGCCAACAGGGTAGTGCATCTACAGACGCGAACGGTTGCCGGCCCGGCGTTCCTGGGGTTGATAGCGGAGGCGCAAGTGAATCCGGATACGCGCACGGCCTTTTTGGCGGAGTTCGCCGAGCGCCGTCGAGAGGTGACGCGCGCGGTGTTGCGGCGCGCGATTCAACGCCGCGAGATTCGCGCCGATACCGATATCGATCTCTTCATCGATGCGCTCGGCGGCGCGGTTACCTTTCGACTTCTGCAAGGGCACGCTCCACTCACGACGAAGTTTACGAATGCACTGATCATGCTGCTGCTCCGCGGTTGCAGCACGAAGGAATCGCGATGATCCGGCGCTGTGCCGATGCCGATTTTTCGACGATAGAGGCTGTTGTCAACGAGGCGGCCGAAGCCTACCGAGGATTTATTCCGGCCGATTGCTGGCACGAACCCTACATGACGGCTTCCGCGCTCAAGACCGAGATCGACGCCGGGGTCGATTTTTGGGGCTGGGATGAGTCAGGCGCGCTCGCCGGCATCATGGGAATTCAGAATGTTCGCGACGTCACTCTGATACGCCACGCATATGTGCGGACGGCATATCAAGGCCGGGGAATCGGCAGCGCGCTGCTCACTTGGCTAGCGGACCATGCTACGGGGCCGTTGCTGGTGGGCACGTGGGCGGCGGCTGAGTGGGCAATCCGTTTTTACGAGCGGCATGGTTTTCGGCTGGTGTCGGCGGAGGAGAAGGACAGGCTTCTCAGCACGTACTGGAGTATTCCTTTGCGGCAGAGAGAAACGTCGGTAGTGCTGGTGTCCACGCGTTAGTCTCGGTCAGCGGTAGGTTACTCGGAAAACTGTGGCGTCCTCGTGCGCTGTGATCAGCGGCGGCGGGCAGTGGCATCGGGGTCATTGACAGACAGTCCGGCGGCCGTTCTCTGACTTGCCTTCTGTCCAAGTGAACTGTTTCTATAGCCGACCGTCAAATTCCGCTTCAGAGGCACGGCACATCCGGCGCGGCTTTGTAGCCGCAGGACCACCCAAATTGCGGTATCTGTTTCGTGAACAGGCAACCTTCTACGAACTGACACTCCACCTTCAACAACAGATAAAGCAGCAACTCCGGCAGATCGATCCCCAGTTACTGGGTCTTCCGAACGAAGAAGCTGTAGCGAAACTTGTCGATCAATATACGCTTGACGTGCCAGTTCTTGACCGGGATCATATCACTGAATCTGATCCGGTACAGGTGCAGATGGAGGTTCCTGCGTTTACTCAGAACCGTGCATTCTTCGGCCCGGGACGTCACTTCGTACCGGCGATGGCTATCACGATAAACATTCCCTTTCACGGTGACGCGAACTTGCTTCGATACTCCGCAAACGGATTCGGTGGCAATTACATCGACGCGCAGATGACGAACAACTCGATAGTTATGACGCACACAAATGAGACATCCAGACCCCGCCGCGGTCAAGAGAGATTTCGACGCCCGCATGATGCAGGTCGACAACGCCCTTCAGTTTGTGCGAGAGCAAGCTAAGCAGTTCAACGACAAGCTGCCGCACCTCGTTCGGCCCGAGGTTACAAAGCAGCAAGCAGTCCTTCAGAGAAATAGTAATTTCACACTCGGATATGCAAAGACACCAGATCCTGCCCCACCAGTTGCATCGCCGGCATGGCCGATTCCAGCGGCAAGAGAAAAGTTTGATGTATTCCTCTCCCACGCTTCCGAGGACACGGCCGCAATAGCGAGGCCCCTATACGAAGCGCTGAGAATCGAGAGTGTCACCGTATGGTTTGCTGAGGCCGTTCTAACGATGGGTGACAGCCTCAGTGGCAAGATCGACGAGGGTCTCGCGCGGTGCCCCCATGGGATCGTCATTATCAGCCCGAGCTTCCTCGCGAAGCGTTGGCCGCAGAAGGAACTTGCCGGTTTAGTTGCGCGCGAGGTGATAGGCGGCAAGAAAGTGATCCTGCCGATTTGGCATGACATTGACGAGGTCACACTTGTTCAGCACTCACCGACGCTCGCGGATAAAGTGGCCGGACGGTCTCCTGACGGAATCCCGGCTCTTGTAAAGATGATCCTTGACGTGATCCGATAGCCCGGCGATTTGCGGCAAACGTTTACGCGCGCTAGTCTTGCGATACCCTTGTCATGGAGATCGCCTATGGTAAAAACAACCCTTTTCAGGTCGAGGAAGAGCAGCTTGCTCGCCGCCGTTTTGTGCTGCGGGCTGGCGCCGGCCCAGAGTTCTTTGAGCGTCAATTCCAAGATAGTGTCCAGCGCAAACGGATTCCTGAGTTCGCTTGATGAGGGACAGCGGTCGAAGGTGCTGTTCGAGTTCAACGACGCGGCGCAACGGATGAAGTGGTCGAACCTGCCCACGACGATGGTTCCGCGGGCGGGCCTGAAGATGGGCGATCTGAGCGTGCCGCAGAGGAAAGCTGCGATGGGGCTGCTGGCCGCCACGCTGAGCAAGCGAGGTTATGAGAAAGTGCTCGCGATCGTCGAAGGCGACGAGGCGCTGAGAGCCGCCAGCCGCGGGGGCGGGTCGCCGATGTTCGGGCGCGACTTATTCTACATTTCAATTCTGGGCAAGCCTTCGGTGAAGGAACCCTGGATGCTCCAGTTCGGCGGCCATCATCTG
>DATDHK010000271.1:0-3402 GCA_036521635.1 Bryobacteraceae bacterium
TGGTGGGCTCTTCGCCCTCTGGATTCTGAATGGCCGCATTGACCTTCGCGAAAATTCCGAGGTCGTACAAACGCCGCTGGCTGCCCGTGATCTGATTCTGCGAAAGGGCGTCGCCGGGTTTGATCGATATACGTTGCGCGACCAGGCCGCCCTTGGTTCGCTCCAAGCCGCTCACCAGAACGTCGCGCACGTACACGCGCCGTCCAAGATCCACCATGAACTTCAAGTTCACGAGATTGCGCTGCTCGGCCGGCTCTGCTGTGAACTCGAATTTCGCGGCCGGATATCCGTTGTTGAAATAATATTCGAGCACGCTATCGCGGTCGTTGGCGATGCTGAGATCGCTGTAAGCCTGGCCTTCGGTGGAATGCAGAATGGATAGCAAATAGCCGCGATCCTCGGATGGCGCACCTTCCAGCGCTAGCTTGGACACGAACCACTGCGGTCCTTCCTTCACCTGGATGAAAATCGCAATCTGCCCGCTTTTCCCATCAAAATCGTCTACTTCCTTGGATGTCACTTCAACATCGCGAAAGCCGTTGGACCGGTACAGATCGCGGATGGTGGTCAAATCCCGGTCCAGATATTGGCGGCTGTAGCGGCCATGCCGGTAGCGAATCAGCGAGGCCGGCACCACGGTCATGCGTTCCCGAATGGTGTCGTCGTCGAAGAATTTGTTGCCTTCGATGTCCAGCTTGACGATTTTGTGGCGGGCCCCCTTCTCCACTTGATAGTCGATGAGCTGATCGCCATTGGGTGGCTGCGCGATGCCATACGTCACGCTCACATCAAAAAATCCCTGCGACTGAAAATACGCGCTAAGGTCGCGCGTGCCTTCCACTAGCAGGTCCCGGTCGACCGCGCGTTCTTCATACATCGGCAGCAAGCTTCGCAGTTTTCCAGCCGATACTTTGGCGCCGCGCACTCGAACGGCGACTTCTGGGCCGCTATCGATCGACAACTCCGGGGTGATCGTATTTGTCGCGGGATGATAATCCAGTTTCACCAGCGTCACTTTGGCCAGCAAGCGATCGTGTTTCTGATACCAGTTGCGAACGCCGACAACGCCGCTTTGCGTGCGGTTCTCCGTTTCCGGGCGCCAGCCGAGCCCCAGAAATCGCTTCCAACCTGTGGAGCCGATGATACTGCCCGGGGAGCGCTCGGTCTTGCCGCTGATGCTGACTCCGTCAAACTTCGCGCGCTTTCCAGGATCGATGGTGAAATCGATGGTCACCTGCTGGCTGGCTGCATCGAAGCTTGTATCTGGCTTGACGCTGGCATTGTGGAAACCGTTTCGCCTTACAACCGCAACCAGGCGGTCCACGGCGCGTTGCAGGTCCGCCTCGGAATATTCAGCGCCCAATTGCAATTGCGTGGCAACCACGAGTTGTCCTTCGTTGGGCGGTTCGGGAACCCCCTTCACCGCGACGTGACCGATAAAAAAACTCGGCTTGGTAATCAGCTTGAGAGTCACGCCGCCCGTTTCGAGCGTGGCGTCCACGGCGATTTCGGCATAGTCGCCGGTGGCGTAAAGCCGCTGGATGGCGTCGCGGACGTCGGCGGAGCGCAGGGGCTGGCCGGCGCGCAATGGAATCATGGCCAGCAACTGGGCTTTGGTGAGCGGCTGTTTTTCCGGATCGAATTGTATGCCGGCGATGGTCTTGCCTTCGTATTGCTCGGGACCGGCGTGGAGCGGATTGCAGGCCAGGGCAAGGAATACCAGCAAAATGATTCGAATTGCAGATGCCCGTGTCTTTCGTCCGGCGCCGCGAGACACATTTGTACGCACGCCCGGCAGGGTCGACACCAGCGACCATCTTAGCGCATCGGCTGATACCATCTGGATGTATGACTCTACGGGATCAGGACCGTTACTCACGACAGATTCTATTTCGTGGAATTGGGCAAAATGGCCAGCAACGATTGTTGGACGCGCGGGTGGCGGTGGTAGGTTGCGGGGCCCTGGGAAGTTTTCAGGCGGGGGCGTTGGCGCGGGCGGGGATCGGCTACCTGCGCATTATCGATCGCGACTATGTGGAATTGAGCAATTTACAGCGCCAGTGGTTGTTCGATGAGTGCGACGTGCGGCAAAGTTTGCCGAAATCGATTGCGGCGGCGCGCAAGATCTCGGCTATCAACCCGGACATTCAGGTGGACCCTTTTGTGGCGGATCTGACAGCTTCGAACATCGATGAGCTGCTGGGCGGCATAAGTCTGATTCTGGACGGGGCCGATAATTTCGAAACCCGCTACCTAATCAATGACTACGCCGTGAGCCGCGGGCTGCCCTGGATATATGGCGCGGCGGTGGGCAGCTATGGGATCACGATGCCGGTTGTGCCGTCGGAGACCGCGTGTCTGCGGTGTGTTTATCCCGATCCGCCGGCGGGCGTTCAGCCGACTTGCGAAACGGCGGGTGTGCTGGGATCTCTCACTGCATTGATTGCGAGCTTGCAGGTGAGCGAAGCGATCAAGATGCTGTGCGGTTGCGAGCCGGCGCGGAAGATTACGACGGCGGACGTGTGGAGCGGTGAAATCCGGCAGGTGGCGCAGCCTGGGCCGCAGGAAAACTGCCCCGCGTGCGGCCAGCGCGATTTTGTTTACTTGAACGGCAAGCGCCGTGCGCCCGTTAGTTTGTGCGGGCGCAATGCGGTGCAGATCCACGAGCGCACGCGCCCCCTGGATTTGCGGGACCTGGCGGCGCGGCTGGCGCCTCTGGGAAGCGTCCGCGCCAATGAATTCGCGTTGCGATTCGAAACGCCGCCGTATCTGATGACCATCTTTCCGGATGGCCGGGCGATTGTGAAAGGCACGACGGACGTGGGCATTGCGCGCAGCTTGTACGCTCGCTTCATCGGCGGGTAATTTTGTGGGGCAGGTTGCGCGCGAGAACAATTGGAGGTAAGCTCCTCGGTAGAGAGGCGCCCAATGCGTCGAGCCCTGCCCGTTTTATTGACTTGTCTGTTATTCGCGATTCCCGTGTTTGCGCAACGCGGCGGTCGTGCCGGTGGCGGGATGCGCGGTGGCGGCGTCTCGCGAGGCGGCTTCAATCAACAGCGATTCTTTCGCGGCAACTTTGGATTTCGCCGCTTCCCGCGAGCCGTCATCTATCCTGCGTTCTACGGCGGCTTCGGATACTCCGACCCATATTTCTATAACTCGTATCCGAATTATGCCTCTGCCGGTTACTCTTACAGCAGCAATCCCACGCCTGTGATCATTACGCAGAACTACTACAGCTCTCCGCCGGTTGAATATGCGCCGCCGGCACGCGTCGAGGAATATCGTCCTCAACCGCAACCGCCGGTAACCGAGGAGCGCAAGGACGAATCGTCGCTTTATCTGATCGCGTTCAAGGACCACACCATCCGCGCGGTGCTTGCATATTGGGCCGATGGCGGA
>DATDHK010000272.1:0-12386 GCA_036521635.1 Bryobacteraceae bacterium
GCCGTAGAGCGAGGGTCGCAAGAGATCGTTCCCCTGCCGGAGGCCCTGGAATACGTATGGCAAGGCTACCCCATTGCGCAGTAGCACAGGCATTCTTGCCGGTGTTGGTTTGAAATATAATTTCACAGCTTCCGGCTTGCCAAGAGAGTTTGAGCCGCGCCAGGCCAAGCGAGTCTATGCGGCTCATCGAAAGTTACGAGAGGCATATTGTTGCGATACGATGAATCCTGTGCAGCCATAAAGACGCAGAATGCCGGCCATCAAGAGCATTCCCGGACCATATAGGTTTTCTGCCGATCACACTTCACGAAAATTTAAATCTCCTTCCCCCTCAACCAATTCCCGACCCCCAACCCATCGCCTCTCCACCCGCACCCCTTACGATTAGCCAAAGGGAAATACAAAATGTCCTCACTACGCAAAATCGAATCCACCCGCATCAACGGCGCAAAATCTCGCGGCGCCCACTCAGAGCAAGGCCGCCACGCCTTCGCCCTCAACGCCGTCACTCATGGACTCACGGCCCAAACCGTCGTCCTCAAAAACGAACCCGCGGAAGAATACGAAGTTGAGTTGCAAAACTACCTCGATCACTTCCGCCCCCAGGATCTGCCCGAAGAACGTCTCGTCCGCCAGCTCGCCGCCGCCGGATGGCGTCTCGCCCGTTACGCCGGCGTAGAGTCCGGACTCTTGAACCACAAGATGGACCAGCAGACCAAATTCCTGGGCGAGCAGCACCGGAACCTTTCCGGCAGCGAACAAGTGGCCGTTGCATTTGAGGCCCTCGCCGACACCGGCAACGCGCTCGCGCTAGTCAACCGTTATCAGTCCCGCCTCCAACATGAGTATCAAAAAATTCTGAAATCTTTGTTGCAGATGCAAGCCGCGCGCGCCGGCGAAGTGAAATTACCAAACAGAGCTAATCCCGTTTTTGAACACCTAAAACCAACCACCGGTCACGGCGCCGGCGACGCGAATATCCGGCTTGAGTCCCCAGTCCCAAGCCCCCAACCCCCAGCTACTCCGCCGTCGACCTCACCACCGGCCTGGCCGCCCCAACTCCCGCCCCCAAATGATCGTAGTTCAACACCGCGTTGAACAACAGAAAGTAGCTGCCCTGCGTCGCATTGCGCCAGACCGGATTGTTCGCGAACAGCAGCACGTGTCCCTCGCCTCGCGGCACATCCACCACCGCCGGCCGATTGGCCAGCTCGCGCCCTCCCGCCAGCATCCCCGAAATCAGCAGATCTTTCTCCTCGGAAAAACGCAACACCACGCGCGGCCGCGTTTCCGGAGTCGGCAAAAATCCGCGCAGCGCCTCGCGCTGCTCATCGTCCAACGGAGGCTCTTCGCCGGGCCGCACCGTCGGACGCTCCGCCGGCGCAACGAACTCCCGGCCCTGCGGAATATCCGGATCGGAAAGCGTACCCCGCCCCGTTGGCCTTCCCACAGGAGCGTCGCCGAACGGCCCGCCGCCACCGCCTCCAAGCCCACCCGTAGCGCTGACCTGCAGCACTGGCGCCTGGTTGAAATAAATCGCCAGATTGTCGCCATACCCATAAACGATCGGACTCTTCTTGTCCGCGACAACCGAGTTCAGCACGCTGCCCCTCGCCTGCAATTCGCGCGTTGCCGTGATGGAGACGCCTTCGATCAACCCGTAATCGACGGGAATCGAATCGTTGCCCGCGATGGTGACGAACAGCCCGCCCTCGTCGACGAACTTCGAAATTTTCAGCAGCCCTTCCAACCCCATGCCGCCGCGCATGTCGTCGGTCGTATCGGGCGACGATCCCAGGTTCGGCGTAATACCGGAAGCTTTCCAGGGAATCGGATCGCCGCGCATCGGCAAACCGTTGATCACCCGCTGCGAGTTGCCCGGCGTCGGCCCGAGGATGATCACGTCGTACTTCGCGCGCAAGTCGCCCGTCTGGCGCAGCTTCTGATCCGAAATGTATTCGAAAGGAATCTTCAAATAGTCGAAAGCGTATCGATACCAACCCTCGCTCTGCGTGTTGAGCCAGGAGTGCACCAGCGCAATACGCGGCGCCGCGATTTCATGCAGCGCAACTTTCGGAACTTCATCGGCGGCCCAAACTTTCACGCCAAGATCGAGCGCGGCCTGTTCAATTCGCCCGCGCGTGTCCCCGAAATTGTCCTGCATCCGGATAACAAATGCGCCCGCATGGAAATCCCTGCCGGCCGCTTTGAACGGCTCTTCGGCGGCCTGCATCCTTACGTCTTTCAAGCGAAAACGAAAAGTGGCCAGCGAGTTGTCGGCGTTATGATCGATAAGATACGCGCCGCCGGCGGTCGTTCCCGTGAGCTTGCCTTCCGCTTTGGCCCGCCCGCTCAGCAGCGACATCGGCGCCTGGAGAATGGAAGTGGCGGTGACGCGAATCGTCTTGACGTTGCGCAGCGCTCCCAGCGTCCAGCCCGTATCGTCGTACGGTCGCGGATCGCCGATGTTGTAATACTGCGTGTCCAGCAGCATGTCGGCCATGCGGCTGTACGGCTGGTCCATCCGGATAATGTAGCTGCCCGCGGGAATCGTCTTCTTCTCTTCCTTGCCCTGTTTCACTTCGATTTCCCCGGAAGCCCGATGCACTTCCACGCCCTGCAGTTGAAGCAGATTCACCAGCTCGGCGCACTCCGCCGGCCGCGGATCGTCAGCGGGAATCACCCACGCCGCCGGCCCTTCCTTCGAAGGCTTGTTCACCGAGCGCTTGCTCTTCAGATAGAAATTGTCGAGAAAAGTTTTGCGATTGTCCGCCGTGTAATTCATCGCGATCAGGATCGCGCTCTGCTGCATGTTGATGTTGTTGCGGATCGACCAGTTCACTCGCGGCAGCGGCGGATTTGGACGAAACCATGTCCGCGAAGTTTGCGCGGCCGGAACAGTGCGCATGCCCGTGTCCGCCCCGCGCCCGCCGAAAGTTTCATAAAAGCGCCCGATGGAGTTGTGTCCGTTGGCGACATAAAACATGTAGTTCGGCGCCCACCCGTCGTAGAAACCGTGCGTCCAAACACCAGGCACTCCACGCTTGGTCATCTCTTCGATTTCCACGTACGCCATCTTTTGCCACTCGTCCACCACAATCGGATCCAGCCAGGCGTTGTACGGCCCCATGCCGGTCGACGTGTAAAGAAATGGAACCGATTCGTGCAGATCGTGCAGCACCTGCGGATGCCAGTCCAGAAACGTCTTCATCATGATCTTGCTCAACTGCAGCGCCATCCCCAGGCCATCGCGGTTGTTATCGTGCGCCACATAGCGCCCCCAGTAAACCAGCGGCGGCTGCGCCTTGTTTGGATTGGCGACGTGATAATTGTAGACGTCCACTTCGCGGTCGCGCCCGTCCACCTCCGAGCAGGGAGTAATCAGAACGATCAGATTCTTGCGGATATTCTGGATCGTGGGCGAGTCTTCCACCGCCAGCCGGTAAGCCATCTCCATCAGCATTTCAGGCGATCCGGTTTCAGGCGAGTGTATGCTGCCCGAAGCCCAATACATCGGAACGTCTTCCTCGATGAGCTGTTTCGCTTCCGCCTCCGATGTCCTGCGCGGATCGGCCAGCCGCGCGTTGATTTGCCGGAAACGGTCGAGCTTTTTGATATTGGCTTCGTCCGAAACAGCCACCATCAACGTCTCGCGCCCTTCTTCCGAACGCCCGATGGTAAACACCTTCACGCGCGGCGAAGCCTTCTCCAGCTCCCGCATGTAGCGATAAATGTCCTTGGTATAGGTCAGTTTTTGAGGAGCGCCGATCGGATAACCCAGAATCTTCTCCGGCGTGGGAACCGTGTCCGACGCGGGCAGATGATCCACCAATTCGGTCAGGAAGAAAGGCTCGGTAGTGTACTGCCGGATCTTGGCCGTATAGCCGGCGTCGAGCGTTTGCGGATTCTTGGGTTGAGCAAAAAGCGAAACGCAAGCCGCCGCCAGAGAGAGCAGGTTTTTCGAGGACATAGTATCGATATCATAGCTCTTGCCGCGTTCGCGGCAACCGGCCCCGGCGCGCCAGCCAGCCCGCAACACCCAGGATTCCAGCAAAGACGCAAAGTTTCACTATGTCCGAGCCGCGTGTATGCGGCAGCAGTTTCCAAAGCAGGCCCAAGACGAGTTGGGCGACGCAGCTCGCCCATACCGCGCCGTAGAAATAACGCCGCTCGCGCATCTCGCCTTTGGTGGAGTCTTTCACGCGCGGCAGTAGCCCCAGGGCCCCCAGCGTCCAGACAGTGGCGGCGATCGGGAAATATCCGTAGCCGTAGATCTGCTTCAACCGCCAGACCCCGGCGCCGGCCGCCACCGCCAGCCCGGCCAGATTGAGGACCGCGAAAGAGATGACCACGCTCCACGCAAACGTGTAGCAGATCCGGCGATACAGCGGGTTCGGTTTATCTTCTACGAAGCGGATGATGTAGGGCCGCGGTTCAACTCCCGGCAGCCGCCCGCGCAGGGCCGCGATGCCGGTGCCGGCCAGCACCAGAATTAGCCACGAGAGATTGCGGGAATCGAAGCCCCGCTCAAATAGCGTGAAGGTGGATGGACCCGGCGCGATGAAGAAGACGAATATCCAGATGGGCCAGTGCGCCAGCCGGTAAGCCGGCTTGTTGCGCTCGCGGAACTTGCCGCTGGCAGGGGCCACCGGGCCCCGCGCTACGGCTGCTTCGTGGGCGGCGGTTTCGGCGTGGACGGCTTCGGAGCGGCCGGGACCACCGGTGTGGCCGGCTTGGTGGCCGGAGCCGGAGTGCTCATGGTCGCCGAATTCTTGTCGTACAGGTCGATGATCTCTTTGGTGATGTCGATGCTGGGCGACGCGTACATCACCGGCGTCTGCGGCGAGCTTACGTCCACCACCATGGCGAACCCGTTGTCGCGCGCGTAGCGTTCGATCACCGCCAGGATCTTCTGGCCAAGCTGCTGCAGGATCTTCTGCTGCTCCTGGTCCATGTCCGCCTGGGCGTCTTCAAAGTCGCGCTGCAGGCTGGTGGTCTTCTGCTGGATACTTTTGTACAGCTCGGTCTTGGTGGCCTCGCTCAGCGTGTTGGCGCCCTTGTTGAGCTGGTCTTTGAGATTGTTGATATCGGTCTGCTTCTGATCCAGCTCCTTGCGCTTGGGCGCGGCCTTGGAGTCGAGCTCGGCGATGGCCTTTTGCCCGTCCTTGGTGGCCGCGATGGCGCCTTGAATACTGATCACGGCGACCTTGGTCGGCGGACCTTGAGCGTTGGCGGCCAGAGCCGTAGCTACCGCCAGTGTAAACCCCACGAATAACTTGCTTTTCACAGTGCAACTCCTAACCCTTGAGATCATTATATTCTACCCAAATATTGAGGCTGTCCTCAGAAAGTCCGGCCGATGGAGAACCGGAAAGTGGAACGCTTCTCGAAGAACGGAACGGGACGGCCTACCGACGTGATGGCGTTGAGGAAGCTCGCGTTGTTCGTAAAATAGGACCGGTCGGCTACGATCGGCGCCTGTAGATAGCCTTGAAAAATGCTTGGATTGTAGGCCCAGTAAAGGCGGAACGGAGCGTTCACGACGGGCATCAGGACCTGCAGCTCGACGCCGGTCGACGCGCGCAGCTTTTGAGTGCCGGGCGCGATGTAGGCGCGTCCGCTGAAGGCGGCTTGCGGGAACTGGGCGTTCAATTGATCGACACGTCCGGGATTCAGTTTGAGCTGTCCCGGCAGCGACAATTTATCGATGCCCGCGTCGGCGAACAGCGCCAGAATCACCGGGCCGAAAATTGGAATGCGGTACTCGAAGTTGGTGATGACGTTGGTATCGCCGCCGGGGAAGGTGAGCTGATAGGTCGGAATCTGCTGGGTAATGTTCACGAAACTTCTCTGGCCGTTCACGATCACCGGCTGCATGCGCGGCGTGCCGTCGCCATTCAACACGTTCACCGAGGCTGTGCTGGGCAGGAATGCGATAGGACTGACGCCCCAGATTTCGAAGCCGCGAATATCGTTCTCGCCGCCCGTATAGTAGCGCGAGAAAGGAGGCGCAACCTTGCCGCCGTACCCGGTCAGGAACCGTCCCAGCACGTGCATGCCGATGACGTGCCCCTTCTTGAAGCCGGCCCGGAAATACTTGGCGTCGATGGTCGGCTCCAGCGTATTCACGTTTCCGCCCATCACGCTGCCGGCGAAGGCGGTGGAGATAAACAGCGACCTGCCCGCGGTGGGCGTGATGGGATGATTGATGCTGTTGTAGGTATACGACGGAATAAGCTTGCTGGTCCGGATGCCGCTCAACTGATTGGGTCCGCCGACGCCCTGAAAGTCGATGAACTGGAAATACTGGCTGGCCGACGTGGTCAGTGTCCGGATATTCGATATGTCGAAGCCATAGGTGAGGCCGACCCGCGAGAATCCGCGCTTGAGCAGATAGGACGCGAAAATCGTTCCGCCGTAGCCGTTCGAGACGTAGTTCAAAAGGTTGCTCGAGCCTAGTTGATTGAAGAGCGGAATCAGGTTCTGTCCGGAAAGAATGGACGCCTCGCGGCCCTGGTCGTAGTTGAACCGGTTGGTGTACAGCGTGAAGCCGGTCTGGATGGGTTTGTCGAACAGGTACGGCTCGGTGAATCCGAATTGAACCTGGCGGATGCGCGTGCCTAATTGCGAAGTGAGGCTCAGCGTTTCGCCCAGGCCCAGGAAGTTGTTGGTGGAATACGAGAACCCGATAAAGCTTCCGGAGATGCCCGAGACGCCGCCGTTCAACTGAATGGAATTCTTGCCCTGCTCCTTGACCTTGAGCGTGATGTCCACGGTGTTGGTCTTGGTGTCGGTCTTGATGTCGGCCGCGTCTTCGGCCTTCAGCGGCTGGAAATAGCCGAGCTGGTTGAGGCGCAGGATGCTGGCCTCCCACATGCGGTTGTTGAAGATCTGTCCTTCATCGATGAACATTTCGCGGCGAATCACTTTGTCGCGCGTGGTGGTGTTGCCCGAGAAATCGATGCGGCGCACGAAGAACTGTTTGCCTTCGTCGATGGACAGCGAGAGATCGATCTGATCGGTGTTCGGAAGGGGATCGAAGGAAGGCTCGACGACGAAATTGATGAAGCCGAAATCGCCGTACAACTTGCGCATGTTCTCGATGCCCTTCTTCAGTTTTCCGGTGGAGAAGACATCGCCCTTGGCCATCTGGAAAAGGGGCGTCATCAACGCTTCGGGCGTGCGGAAGAATTTGACGCCGGTGAACGAAATATTGTTGAGGCGATACTTGCGGCCCTCGTCGATGGTCATGGTGATATCGGCGCGCGTGCCCACCTTGTTGGGATGGATCAGCGGAATGCGGAAGCCGCCGTCGCCGCCCACTTTGCGCATCGTAACGTTCGAGTCCGTGACATGCGCCACGAAATAGCCGTGCTCCTGATAGAAAACCTGGACGCGGCTCTTGTCTTCTTCGAGCTTGGTGGAATCGTAGGTTCGGGCGAAGAGGCTTTCGAGGAAGATGGAATGCGGGATGCCGATGGGCTTCAGGTTTTTCATGGCGCGAATTACTTCGCGGTCGCTGAAGACCGCATTGCCCACGATGTCGATCACGCCCACCTTGACCTTGGGTCCTTCGTCGACTTTGAAAGTCAGTTCGAGGGAAGACGGCGGCACGCGGCGCAGCTCGGCATCCACCTTGGCGTATTGGTGCCCTCGCTCGGCCAGCAGCTCCAACAGCACGTTCTTGGCGCGTTGGACCTTGTTGGGATCGTATTGCGATTCGACCACCAGGCCGACCTTGCGTTCCTTATATCGATCCAGAATCTCCGACACCGTGACGGATTTGTTGCCTTCGTACTTGATGGACCGCACCACGGGGCGCTCCACCACCACGAATCGGACGATCCAACCCACCTTGCCGGCCTCGCGCTCGATGCGGATGTCGTCGAAGCGGCCGGTGTTCCAGAGCGCCATGAAGTCGCGATGCAGGGCTTCTTCGTCGTAACGGTCGCCCTTCTTGCTGAAGATGAGGGCGACTAAGGTGTCCTGGCGCACGCGGCGCGCGCCCCGGAATTCGAAGTTTTCGATGATGTTTTCGGGCGGCTCGCCGGATTGAGAGGCTCGCTGATCGCCGGGTTTCGGGGTCACGGTTTGAATGGGCGGCTGCTGCGGCGCGGGCTTAGGCGCCTCGGCCGGCGTTTGCGGCAGACTCTCGAAAGGAGTCGGTTTCTTGGGCTGCTGCGGAGGGGGCTGCTGCTGCTGAGCTTGTGGCGCGCCTTCGAGGAATGAACCGAAAGAAACGAGGGCGGCACAAAGTACAACGGGTCGCAGGCGGCCAGGCCTGTGAAACATCATCTAAAAAAAGTCCTTTCCACTCTGCGCCTATTTTCTCCAGACGTTGGTTTCGATAACCGGGTTTCCACTACAAGCGAGGAACGTAGGAGGTGAAGGTTCTATTTTAGCTGAATGCGCGCGCTAGCGGAAGTCTGTATTCTCCAGGCTACACTGGGCCGTTAGTGCACAGGAGGTGGGGGAAGGAACACGGGGGACACGGGGAACACGGGGGACACGGGGGACACGGGGAACACGAGAACACGGAGGAATACTGAACACAAGGAATACGAGGAACACCGTCGCAGTTTCGGAAATCAGTCAGCCAGCCGCTTCCTCGTATTCTGTATTCCTTGTATTCCTTCCGTTCCCAGTATTCCTTTGTGTCCCCCGTGTTCCTCGTGTTCCTTCTTCCTAGTGTAGTGTCCAAGAATTAGCTGGACAGTTCTGAGGTACATAGTGGGGCGGTCCCCCCGGACCGCAGCCGACGCCCTCGTCGGCCTTTGCGTGGATTGCTCAATATTTCGGACGCGTGCGAGAGGTCGGCCAGGGGGCCGACCGCGGACCAGGGGGTCCGCCCCACCAGACGGATTGACCAGCTAATTCTTGGACACTACACTAGCGAACCAGACGGGACACTACCACTGTGGCGTCCTGTGGCAACGAGCTGCGTCCCTTGAGGCGCACGAGGGATTCAAAAGGTGGAAACTGATTGTCCTTCGTGGCCGGAAAGCTCTTCCGCAGTTTACTCATGGCCGCTTCGTCGGTAAGAAAGCCAGTAGCCGCATTCATTGCGCTGCCGCCAGTAGCCGAAACAATCAGCACGTTGCCACTTCCGCCCAGATTCGGCAGCAAAGCGATCGCGCAGTATCCCTCGTGAGTGTCGGCTGCGTCGACATTGCGGTACACCTTCGGTTCAGTACCCGACCATGTGTCCACCGGATAGTACACACCAGCAGCCTTGTCCCACTGCCATCGCAAACCAACATGCGTCAGGAACGGCTCAAACCACGGATTCGATCGCTGATTTCCAAGCAGCACCGCGTTGTGGCTTTTCAACGCGTGGAAAGAATGATCGCGCGCCAGGACTACGTTTGTACGCGAGGCGTTCGCTCCGGCTAACTGAGCCAGCTTCCAAAGAAAACTGGCGCTCGAGTAATTCGAATAACGATGCAAGACAATAGCGGACGCCGTGGCTTCATCCAGTTTCGCGGCCTCGGCCCCGTCCGGCATCTTCCGCAAGTAGCTGCGATCGAAATATTCCGACAATGCCAGATTGCGTCCGGCCAACTCCTGATACAAAGCCACTGCGGCGTCATCGAGCACAACGTCGGTGATCTGCGAACTATTAAACACTTGCGACCAAAACGCTCGTACAGTGGGACCCTGCGGGCCTGCCGGAACTTTGAGCGGTGTATTGCGAAAAAGTAGAACTGCCGTGGAGACGGCAAAAATCACCGCGATAATCGCTAGCGCCGGGATTCGCCAATCCCAGGTAGGTCTTGCGGCGGGCTCAGGCACCGTCGTTTCATGCGGGAAGGGCGGACGTTCCTGGAAGACCGGCGTGTAGTTTCCACGTGGGATCTCCAATATCACCGGCTCGTCAGCACCTTCGGTGTCAAAATATTGCTCCAAGCGCTTGCGAAGCATTGAAACATGCACGCGGACGATATTGTCGCTCCCCGTGTCGTAACCCTGCGGCCGCCCGAAAACTTTGTGTCCGATCTCCTGCTCGTGGATCTCGTCGGCTGGTCTTTCGCACGCCCGCTGACAAAGATACAGCAGCAAATCGCGAAGCCTGGCCGACTTGTTTATGTACCGGCTAGCCGCAACCCGGTCCACCAACGGCTTGTGACTTGTGTCGGTTCTTGCTATTTCTACTTTCACAATTGCCCGCATCCATTGTAGATCAAAGTCTTAACTGTAAAGAGCGGCCCCTGCCAAATGAAAGCAACGACATGATTTTGACGTCTCAAGACTCTTAACGCTACCACAGACAGTGAATTGCCTTGCACCCCTGGGAACGGCGTTCTAACATAGGTCAACCAATGAAAAAAGCAGCGATTCTCTTTGTCACGTTCGCAATTCTCTCTACGGCGGACGATGTGAAAAGGCCCCGTATCCTGGGCGTCGCCCACATGGCGCTTTATGTCAGCGATCTTGGCAAGGCCCGCGCATTCTATAAGGATTTTCTCGGCTTCGATGAGCCGTACTCCTTGAAACGGAAAGATGGCTCGGCCGACCGGATCGCGTTTATCAAGATCAACGAGCAGCAGTACCTCGAGCTCTTCGCCGAAGATCCGCAGCACAACGATGGCCAACTCAATCATATTTCCTTCTATACGGACGACGCCAAGGCCATGCGCGATTACCTTGCGGCTCGTGGCGTCAAGGTGCCCGAAAAAGTTGGGAAAGGCCAGATCAAGAATTCAAATTTCAATATCAACGATCCGGATGGGCACACGCTCGAGATCGTGCAATACGAGCCCGATGGCTGGACGGTGCGTGAAAAGGGCAAATTCATGCCCGACACCCGCATCTCGACGCACATCGCGCACATCGGCGTGACGATCAGTGAACTGGGGCCGGCCACGACGTTCTATCACGACATCCTTGGGTTCCAGGAATTCTGGCGCGGGGGTGGGAATCCGAAAAAGCTGAGCTGGGTCAACATGCGCGTTCCCGATGGCGACGACTATCTCGAGTTCATGCTTTACGACGCCCGGCCCACGGTCGAGCAACTCGGCACCAAGAATCATATCTGTCTGGTGGTTCCAGATATCGACAAGGCAGTAAAAATTCTGGAAGCCCGGCCCGCCCGCAAGAACTACGCGAAGGAAATTGAAATCAAAACCGGCGTCAACCGCAAGCGTCAGGCGAATCTGTTCGATCCCGATGGCACGCGTGTCGAGTTGATGGAGCCGAACACTATCGACGGCAAGCCCACACCGCCATCCACGGCGCCACCGCCGCACTGATAAGGAAAATTGAAAATGATCAGCAAGCACCTTTCGTATTCCGATAAACTCCGGAGAAAAACCATGAACCCCCTAACATATTCCGTACTCGCATCCGTACTATTGTTGTCGCCGGTGACTGCGCAACACAAAGCGCCTAAGTCCCAGGTCCAGCGAATCGTGGATCAGCTTAATCTGACGCCCGACCAAAAAGCGAAGGTCGATCCATTCCTGGAAGAAGACGCCACGAAAGTGAGAGCACTCCGCGATGACAGCTCACTGAGTACTGAAGACAGGAAAAAGAAGAGCGCTGAAATCCGCAAGGGTACGGTGGCCAAGTTGAAACCCATCCTGACGGAAGAACAATGGAAACAGTTCGAGCAACTTCGCGAGGAGCGTCAGAAACAGAGCAAGAACAAGAAAAAGTAGGCGAGCGTCGGGTTACGCAGTCTGCTCCAGCGCCGTGCGCACCTTCTGCAGGAAGGGCGGAACGGCCGCGTAAGGATCGTAGGGTTTTCCCCGTGGCGAAAGCGCCTCGATCGGGAGATAACCGCTGTAACCCGATTTCCGGACGATCGTCATCAGCCGGTTGAGGTCGGTCGGGATGTCGCTCTCCTCGCCGAACGGGCTCATCTTAATTTGCCAGTTGACCGCGAAGGGCGCCACCAAGGCCATATCCACGTAGGGATCGGGCGTCTTGAAGTAGCCGGTATCGACGATCGGGCCGCACCAATCCGAACCAACGTCTTTCACCAGCTTCAGAAGGTCGGGACCGCTCCTCAGGAAATCTCCGTGGTTCTGCACGCCGATGCGCACTCCGAATTTCTTTCCCTGGTCGGCGCATTCCTTGAGATCGGCGGCGATCCATGCTTCCACTTGATCCCTTGAGGCGCCGCCCGAAACCGATTCCCAAGTCTGGTTTCTCATCTGCGTATCGGCGAAGACTCTAAGCACGGGGGCGCCCAACCTGGCCGCCACCTCCACCCATTCCTTGATGTGTTTGACTCCCGCGTCGCGAACAGTCTTGTCGGACGTCGTGAAATTATTTCGGACGCCCGTTCCACTAATACCGACGCCGAGATCGGCTGCTCTGCGCTTGAGATTATCGACGTATGCATTGTCGGGCACAGCCGGATAGCCGGGAAAATAGTAGCCAGT
>DATDHK010000273.1:0-10025 GCA_036521635.1 Bryobacteraceae bacterium
ATCTAGAGAATGGAGAAAGGGATCTTTTTGACCGCATCTTCCTCAGGGCTGACCGGAAAGGCAATACGGTCGTCGGTGTCCGGCATTTCACTGCCGCGACTTGTGCATGCGAAATCTGCAAGGCTCATCGTCCATTGAGACCACTAGTTCTGCTAGCCCCGCCAGCAGTCACCACCCCCTAAAGAAGCCAGGCGCACACATTTAGCGCACTACCTTCGTGCACCGCCTGAAACTTCGCAATGTTAAACTCTTACAGTGGACTCCGTCGTCCCGTCACTATGCTAAATGCAAGCGTGCCTTCCGGCGCCGGCCAACTGAGCGAGCACGGCATCCGAAACGTTGAAGTCGTGCATTGGAACCTTGGCACGGCGCGACTCCTCGAAAAAGCCATTCAGCGAGGGGAGGGAGTTCTGTCCAGCGGCGGCTCGCTGGTCGTCGAAACGGGTCAGTTTACAGGCCGTTCTCCGAGAGATAAATACGTCGTTCGGGAACCCGGCACGGAGTCGAGCGTGGAATGGGGCGCCGTCAACCAGCCGATCGAGGAGAGCGCTTTCGACCGGATTCTGGCGCGATTGGTGGACTCCTGGGCCGGCGGCGAAATATTCGTCCACGATTGTTTCGGCGGGGCGGATCCCGAGTACACGCTTCCCATTCGTGTGATCGCGCGACAGGCCTGGCACAGCTTGTTCGCCCGGCAGCTCTTCATCCGCCCCGATCCGCTGTCTTTGCGGGAACACGTTCCGCAGTTCACCGTCTTTTTTGCGCCCGCGTTCAAGACCGATCCGGAAAAAGACGGCACGAAATCTCAAACCTGCATCGCAATTAATTTCAAGAAGCGGGTGGTGATCATCGCTGGAACCGAATACGCCGGCGAGCTGAAGAAATCCATTTTCACCGTGCTCAATTACCTGCTGCCCGCGCGCGGAGTGATGCCCATGCACTGTTCCGCGAATTCCGGCCAGGACGGCCGCGTGGCGCTGTTCTTCGGATTGTCGGGAACGGGCAAAACCACGCTGTCGGCCGATCCGGCGCGCAGGCTCATCGGCGACGACGAACACGGCTGGAGCGACGCCGGCGTTTTCAATTTCGAGGGCGGCTGCTATGCCAAGTGCATCCGGCTGTCCCAGGAAAAAGAGCCGCAGATCTGGAACGCCATCCGATTCGGAACCGTGCTCGAAAATGTGGTGATCGATCCGGATCTCCGCGAGCTGGATTTCGATTCTCAAAAGCTGACCGAGAATACCCGCGCCGCGTATCCCATCGAATACATCGATAACGCCATGATCCCGGGAACCGGCGGCCATCCCACGCACATGTTGTTCCTCGCCGCCGACGCCTTCGGTGTATTGCCGCCGATTTCGCGGCTGACCCCGGAACAAGCCATGTATCATTTCCTGAGCGGTTACACCGCCAAGCTGGCCGGCACGGAGCGCGGATTGGGCAGCGAGCCGCAAGCCACTTTCAGCGCCTGTTTCGGCGCGCCGTTTCTTCCGCGTCCGGCGCTGGAGTACGCCCGGATGCTGGGCGAAAAAATGCGCAAGCACGACGTGAAATGCTTCCTGGTGAATACCGGCTGGGTACGCGGCGCGGCCGGCGTGGGCGAGCGGATGAATCTGAAATACACGCGCGCCATGGTGAATGCGGCTATCTCGGGCGAGCTCGATCGCCAGGAGGCCGCGCCCCACCCGATTTTCCACGTGGCCGTTCCAACCAGTTGCCCGGGTGTGCCGCCGGAGATTCTGGATGCGCGCGGCCTATGGAAGGACCCCGCGGCCTACGATCGCCAGGCCCAAAACCTGGATGCGCTGTTCCGCAAGAATTTCGAAAAGTTCGGTGAAGCCGCGCGCGAGCTTCTCGGGACCGTGCATGCGGTCGATGGCCGCCGATGAACGCAGATAAACGCGGATCAAAAAAACAAGTGACTTATCGGCGTTCATCTGCGTTAATCCGCGGCTGCGTGTTTTTTCAGCCGCCTCTATAGGCCGCTCAGGCTTCCACCTTACCTCGATCCCGAAATTTGGTAGGTATTCTAAGGTCACAATCCGTAGGGAATTAGTACCAAGGGCCGATTGTTGCCTTCCTCAAAACGCCCTAGTCTGGATCGAGGAGTGTGCAATGCTTAGAGGCATTCTCATTTGTCCCGACCTTGATCTGAACGAGCGCCTGGACACGGTTCTGCATGAAATCGGCATCGTCAGCGTAACGCGCACGCTCGACCATTATCCCAATTCGCTGGAATTGCTTCGCTTTCTGCGGGCGCACGCGCCGCAGGTGATTTTCGTCAGCACCGAATCGACCACCAAGGCGCTGGAGATCGCGCGCGAAGTGGAGAAGAACACTCCCGGCGTCCAACTGGTGGCGGTCAGCCGCTTCTGCGATCCGCAGATCCTCTTGGAAGTGATGCGCGCGGGAATTCGGGAATTCGCCTCACTCCCATTCGATCGTCCAGCGCTTACAGAATCGCTGCTGCGAATCAAGGACGCGCTGGAAGCGAGGCCCCCGGAAATCGAAGCCACCGATCAGGTTTTTTCCTTCCTGCCGTCCAAGGCGGGCGTCGGCACGTCCACTATCGCGCTGAACGCCAGCATCGCCATGTCGCGGCTGCCGAATACGAATGTGTTGCTGACGGATTTCGATCTGAACTCCGGCATGGTGCGTTTCATGCTGAAGCTCGACAACACTTACTGCGTCACGGACGCGGCCGAGCACTCGCTCGACATGGACGAGAGCCTGTGGCCGTCGATGGTAACCACGCTCGATAAGCTGGATGTCCTGCATGCCGGCAAGTTGAATCCGGACTTCCGCGTGGAGCCGACGCAGATCCGCCATTTGATGGAGTTCATGCGGCGGAACTACGGCGCTCTCTGCTTCGATCTATCCGGAAACCTGGAGCGGTATTCGCTCGAGATCATGCATGAGTCGAAGCGGATCTTCCTGGTTTGCACGCCGGAGATTCCCTCGCTGCACCTGGCGCGCGAGAAATACGTTTACCTGAAGCAACTCGACTTGTCGGATCGCGTTTGCGTGCTGTTGAACCGCTGTCAAAAGCGGCCGCTCATCACGCCGCAGCAGATTGAACAACTGCTGGGCCTGCCGGTCCACATGACGTTCCCCAACGACTATCAGGGCGTGCAGCGGGCCCTGACATTCGGCCGCTGGGTGGAGTCGAATACCGATCTTGGAAAGCAGTTCAACCTGCTGGCGCAATCGATGCTGGAGAACAAACAGATGATGGTTGCCGGCGACGGCAAGAAACGCTTCATCGAATTTTTCTCCGTGGTGCCCGGCAAAGCCGTAGTCCGCGAAACGAAAAAATCCGTCGGCTAGGCTCCACCCTACTCCTTCCAAAAAAGCTCCGCATCCGAGCGCCGGACATAGTTCGCATCAATCTGCGCCGGATCCTGAGCCCGCCCCGCCTGCATTTCCATCCACGCAATGCGGCCAACAGCCCGCGCCATGGCCCGCGGCGCGATAACCACCCGAATGCCCGGATCAACACAGCCTTGAAACGGCGAGAAATCGTTCGAGACAAATTCGTACCCCGCGGCGGGCAGCGTTTCAAGCCATGCTTGAAATTTCATGACGGTCTCCGGCGCGGCGGCCTCGAGACGATCGTCGTAAAGCGCGCCATACACCTCGCCGCGCCGCGCATCGAGCACCGTTGCCCGCAAAGGACCGGCCCCAAAAAAGGCCAGCGCCCGCAAATTCGAAACCGCCACCACGCGCTTGCCCGTCGCTTCGGCCAGCCCCTTCACCGCCGTCAGTCCCACGCGAACACCCGTAAAGGACCCCGGCCCGGAAGCCGCCGCAAAACAATCGATTTGCCGGACCGTCACGCCGTTCCGCGAAAGCAACTGTTCCAGGTGTCCATAAAGAATGTGACCGAATCCGTCCGGCGAGCGAAGCAAAATCTCGTCGACGGTTCGCTCGCCTTCCGTGAGTGCGATGCTGGCGAACTCAGACGTCGTATCGATGGAAAGAATCACTTATTTAACTGGTAAACACGGTCGGCGGAATAGGCTTTGCCGTTCGCGTTCAGGACCATCAAGTGAACGCTGAGCACGGCCGGGAAGTTTGTGGCGATAGAATGCGGAATAGTAAACGTGCCCGGCGCGCCCGTGCCAATCACGCGGAACCCTTGCCCATCCGCGGCCACCTCGCCGGTCCAAAGGTAGGTCATGGATCGGGTGGCGCGCGTAGATCGCGTCACCTTCACGGAAAACTGTACCGGCTTGCCGGCTTGCAAAGTATCGCCCGCCGGTTCGACAATCGCGTACGGCAACTTCGCCGGACTCGTCTCGATTTCCTGCACCGGCACGATGCGCGATTCGAATTTATACGACTTCAACATGGATTCCTTGCGTCCTTCGCGCGCAATCAGCAGCACCCACGGACGGCTCTTGTCCGGAGCCTCGCCGGTAAAATGCTCGCCCTTATATTTTTTCTGCTCGAGAAATCCGCCGGTCGCCGGATTGAACCAGTAAACATCGTAGCCGTGCTTTTCCACCGACACTTCGATTGGCGGCCCAGGGTGCTCGATGTAATTCACGTATTCGATTTCTTCCAGCGCCACCGCGCGCGTTCCGTCAACGTCGAAATACGGTTCCAGCTCCCAGTGCCGCGTGTCGGCCATGAAATCGAACCAGTATTTTGCGCGCACCGCATCGCCGCCGCGAAACTCCGGATACTCGCCGTCCATGGTTGAGTTCCACAGATGCTGCGCATCGGTTACGCCCACGAAAGGAGCTTGATAGAACTGATGTTCCACCGATCCGACCGCGTCGTCCATCGATCCTTCCACGACGAAGTTCATCCAGCCATCGGAAAGCAGCGGCGCCGACGTGATCTTCGCGCAGGATGAACGCGGATGGTCGTAGGGGTCGAGCCTCTTGAGATCCAGCCCCAGTTCCTTCAGCAATTCGCGGCCGTTGGCGTAGTCTTCAAATTCCTCCAGCCCGTGCCAGGTGACGTTCAGCGCGGCATAGCGGGCCACGACGTAGCGGATGAAGCGCTCGCGCGATTGCCAATCCGGAAACAGGCCGGTGACGTAATTCGGATCGGACGCCAGGATGAGATCGGTAGTGATTCCGCGCTTGTGAATCGCAATGACGCGCCGGTCGAGTTCATCGAAATAGGCCGGATTTGGCTTGTCCGGCGCCGGATAAACTTTGCCGCGATCGCCGCTGTTGCCGAGAATCGAGCCGCGAAAATGATTGAATTTATTTTGCGCCGCCTCACTCAGTTTCTGTTCGAATTCCTGTTGGCTGTCGAATGCAAAACGGTCGTCGATGTAGCCCATCCAAAGATGCGGCTGCTTGTTTTCCGTGGCCCAATGGTGAACGTTCGCCACCCTCACGTACCCGGGCGACTCGGACGCGGCGGCGGTAAAAGATCCCTCTTTGCCTTCGAAGCCCGCCAGATTACTGGTGGTTTTGTAGATCCACTGCCCCGCTTCGGTAGGCGTGAAGCGCACGATCAACTTGCGGCCGCCGTCCCAAAAAGCGGGCATCAGAAACGTGCGAAATCGCGGAGAGCGGAATTCGGCTTTCAATTCGACGCCGGCGTAGGGGTTGGCGTGCGCGGCGAGATCGGCGGCGGACAACTCGAACGCAATTTCGCACGGCGAATAGGCCGGCGTTCCCTCGCATGGCGTTTCGGCGAAGACTGGCGCACAAATGAAGAGGATGAGTGGCAGACGCGCCAGCATGCTCTTTCAGCGTAACCTATATCCGATTCAACCTAATCAGACCGATCTCCAAAATATTTGGGTTCGCCGCCTGGATTTGCGCCAGAACATCCGGCGCCGGTTCCGTTTCCAGATTGATTCGCGCCACGGCCGCTTCCGCGCCCTCGAATACGATATTCTCCATCTCTTGAACATTGATGTGGGCCGCGCTGATCGCGTCCAGAACGCTCGCCAGCACGCCCGGCCGGTCCAGGTGGCGGACCGCCAGCGCGCACGTCGCCGGCGTTGTCGCGGCCAGGTTCACGACGTTTGGAACTTTACCCGTTTCTTTAAACTCCTTGACGATCCGCACCGTCTCCGCCGCAATCGCTTCCTGCGCCTGATCGGTGGATGCGCCAATGTGATGCGTTCCGTAAATTGCTTCGGACTTTACGATATCGTCGGCGAAGTCGCCGCTCCCGCCAGCCGGCTCTTTGGCGAACACGTCCAGCCCGGCCCGGATTCCTTTTTCGCCGACAGCCCGGCTCAACGCATTCTGATCCACCACTTCCGCGCGGGAAGTGTTGATGAAATACGCGCCCGGCCGCATCGCGTCGAAGAACTTCGCATCGATCATCCCGCGCGTCTGGGAATTTAGCGCCAAATGCACGCTCACGATATCGGCCGCGGCGGCTACTTCCAAAAAGGACGCCTTGTATCCGGCGCCGAGACCGCCGGCGATTTCCGGCGTCAGACTGCGGCTCCACGTAATCACGTGCAACCCAAAGCCCAACGCCCGCGGGATCATCTCACTCCCAATCTGGCCAACGCCGATCAGTCCCAACGTGCGGCCGAACAATCCACGCGCTTTCGAATATTCGGCCTTGTTCCACCGGCCTTCGCGCAGCGACTGTACATTGCAGGCGATGCGCCGGTCGAGCGCGAGAATCAGCCCAAACGCCAGCTCCGCGACTGCGATCGAATTCTTACCCGGACAGTTGGAAACATAAATGCCCCGGCGCGATGCGGCCGCGACGTCGATGGTGTTGTACCCCGCTCCCGCGCGCACCACCAGCTTCAGCGCACCCTTGCTGAGCAGGGCTTCCGTGACTTTCGTGGACCGCACCACCAGAACGTCCGCACGGAATTGCTCCACCGCCCGCGCCAGCGCCTCATCTTTCACTCCCGCCTGGTAAGAGACTTCGCAGCCGGCCGCCTTCAAACCATCCAGGCCCGACTGCTCGAATTTATCCGCTATGAAGACCCGCAAGACTAATCTTCCCCCACGGAGAATCATATCGCGAAGCATTCGAGTTCCTGCATAATGGCTGGGACGTTCATGTCCATCCGAGTCGCCGCCCGCTGGCTGCTGATCCTTGTTCCAGCCCTGCTGATTTTCTTCGTCCCGCTCCCCGGCTTGAATCCGGCGCAGCGGCACTTGCTCGCAATTTTCGTCGCCACTATCCTTGCGCTGATAGCACAGCCAGTGCCGATGGGCGTCAGCGTAATCGTCGCCATGACGACGTTGGTGCTCACCAACACACTGCCGCCCGCGAAGGCGCTTTCCGGATTCAGCAACACTACGGTGTGGTTGGTCTTCACCGCGTTCCTGTTCGCCCGCGCGGTAACGGACACGGGATTTGGCCTGCGCGTCGCCTATCTTTTTGTTCGCCGATTCGGACACAGCGCGCTCACGTTGGGTTATTCCGTCGCCGCGTCCGATGTGGCGCTCGCGCCCTTCGTCCCGTCCGACACCGCGCGCGGCGGGGGCATTATCTATCCCATCGCCCGCAACCTGTCGCGAGTTTTCGACTCCGAGCCCGGCCCCACCGCCGGGCGCATCGGATCGTTCCTGATGCTGGTCGGCTTCCACTCCACCTACACCGCGTCGGCGATGTTTCTTACCGGCATGGTGGCGAATCCCCTGATCGCCGAATTCGCGCGAAAAATTGCGCACGTCGAGCTGACCTGGATTCAATGGGCGCTCGCTGCCAGCTTGCCTGGATTGCTCACGCTCAGCATCATGCCGTATCTGCTCTATCGCTTGAATCCGCCCGAGATTCGCGACACGCGCGCAGCGCAGCGCCTGGCCATCGAGGAGCTGCATCGCATGGGCCCGCTCAGCATTCGCGAGCGCTGGCTGGTTGCGATTCTGTTAGGCGTCATGGCCGGCTGGGTGACGTCGCCCTGGCACGGAATTCACAACGCATTCGTAGCGTTGGCGGGGCTCTCGGCGATTCTGCTCACGCGCGTCATCACCTGGAACGATCTTCTGTCGGAGACGCTCGCGTGGGATGCGCTGGTCTGGTTTGCGCCGCTCATCATGATGGCGGAATCGCTGGTCGATGCGGGCGTGATCAAAGTTCTGTCGGACAGCGTGTTCGCCCACATGGGCGGATGGGCGTGGCCAATCGCGGCGCTGGTCCTGGTGGTCAGTTACCTCTACGTGCATTACGGATTCGCCGGCATGACGGCCCACATCACTGCCTTGTATCCCGGATTTCTGACCGCGGGATTAGCAGCCGGAGTGCCGCCGGTATTGATCTCGCTACTACTGGCGTTCTTCTCGAATCTCGACGCGGGCATCACGCACTACGGCACCGGCTCGGCGCCAGTATATTTCGGCGCCGGCTACGTGCCGCAGACAACCTGGTGGCGGCTAGGCTTTCTGATCTCGCTGCTGAACCTGATTATCTGGCTGGGCGTGGGTCCGTTGTGGTGGAAGCTTCTGCGGATGTGGTGAAGGGCGGCCTAACAACCGAGCGAGAAGCGCAGCGCAAGGCAGACCTCGTTCATCCGCCGTGCGCTCAGCCGGGTCACACGACGGCCAAGGCGCTGTTGCGAAACCGTGACGGCATTGTGAAGATTCACGGCGCAAGGTGCTTTCATTCCGTCTTCAATGTCCAGAATTACTTCAGAAGGCACGCCTCGAATTGTTGAAGTAATCGTAGCCACCGTCACGCTCGATAGATGGCCAATTGCGTATTCGCGCGTCAGCACAAGAACGGGCCGCGGCTTGTCCGGGGGCGCGAAACGGCACAGGTGCACGTCGCCGCGGCTCAGTCTTTGGGCCATGCCGCGGCATCTTCCCAAACGCGAAATTCCCCGGCTCGCTGTGGTTGCGCTAGATAGCCCCGGCGGTCCTGTTCTTCGAGTTCCCGTGTCTGTAGCCGCTTTAGGTGTTCATGGAGGGCTTCCCGAATCAGAGCCGACCGATTCACTTTCCGGCGCCGCGCCGCGCCATCGGCAGCTTTGAGTAGTTTTGTGTCAAGCACAACCTGGATGGTTTCCAACTTATGTGGACCTCATTCCACAGTATACTCCACAACCTAGGCCCACTCCAGAATCACCTTGCCCGTATTCCCCGACCGCATCGCCTCGAAACCCAACTCGAAATCCCGATAAGGGAACCGATGTGTAATCACCTGCCGGATGTCCAAACCCGATTCCAGCATCACCGTCATCTTGTACCAGGTCTCGTACATTTCGCGCCCGTAAATGCCCTTGATGGTTAGCATGTTGAACACGACAGTCACCCAGTCGATGGCCATCTCTTTCGCCGGAATCCCCAGCATGGCGATTTTCGCGCCGTGGCTCATGTTCGCCAGCATCTCGCGGAATGCGGACGCGTTACCCGACATCTCCAGGCCGACGTCGAAGCCCTCCTGCATCCCCAGTTCTTTCTGAACCTGCGTGAGCGGCGTGCCGGCAGTGTCCACCGCGAGTGTAACGCCTACTTTGCGCGCCAACTCCAGCCGATACGGATTCTTGTCCGTGATCACCACGTGACGCGCCGCCGCATGCCGCACCACTGCCGCGCTCATGATGCCGATCGGGCAGGCACCGCTGGCACACGCATCCCCCGGCGTCTCGGCCCGCGCACGCTATCTCGTCGCCTTGTAAATCGCGCCGAACCAGCGCGGCGCGCTACTCCAGCCGGCCGAGCAGCCCGCGCGCGATGACGAGCTGCTGAATCTCCGACGTGCCCTCGTAGATCTCGGTGATCTTCGCATCGCGGTAGTACCGCTCGACGGGAAACTCCGTGGTGTAGCCATACCCGCCGTGAATCTGGAGCGCCGCGGACGCGTGCTCGCGCGCCTTGGTCGACGCGAACAGCTTCGCCTTGGACGCCTCGGCAACGAAGGGCCGCCCCGCATCGGCAAACGCCGCCGCCCGATACACGAGCAATCGCGCCGCATCGAGATCGGTCGCCATCTGCGCGATCTTGAACGACACGCCTTCGAACGCGCCGATCGGTTGGCCGAACGCGACGCGATCTTTCGCGAACGCGACCGACGCGTCGAGACACGCGGCCAAGATTCCGACGGCCTGCGCCGCGATACCGATGCGGCCCGCAGTC
>DATDHK010000274.1:0-9238 GCA_036521635.1 Bryobacteraceae bacterium
TTCAGAGCCCGGTTGAACTGCCTGTTGTGGTGATTGTAGGCCGGCCGAATGTCGGCAAATCGACGCTTTTTAACGCGATTACTCGCAGCCGGCGGTCGATTGTGGGCGATGAGCCGGGCATCACGCGCGATCGGATTCACGGCGAAGCGTCGCACGATGGACGCCGTTTCGAGCTGATCGACACCGGCGGAATCATTCAGAACGACGCGGAATTGATTCCCAGCGAAATCCTGAAACAGGCGCGAGTGGCGCTTTCGAGGGCGGCGCAGATCGTTTTTTTGATCGACGGCCGGACGGAGATTACTGGGGCCGATCGCGACCTGGCGAAGATGCTGCGGCAGATTGGCAAGCCGGTCACGCTGGCGGTAAACAAAATCGATAGCACGGCGCGCGAGAGCCTCACTCACGAATTTCATGTGCTGGGATTCAGAGACCTGTTTCCGGTTTCCGCCGAACATCGGCTGGGACTAAGCGAACTGCTCGATCACGTGACCCGGGACTTCGAGCGGAGTGTTGAAATCGAACCGACGCCGGAGGACCGGCAACCGATCAAGGTCGCGATCATTGGGCGGCCGAACGTGGGCAAGTCGACGCTGCTGAACCGGCTGGTGGGCGAGGAGCGGTCCATTGTTTCGCCGATTGCGGGCACCACGCGCGATGCGGTGGACGAAAGCATCTGGCACAACGGCGTGGAGTTTGTTTTTGTCGATACGGCCGGCATCCGGCGCAAGGGCAAGACCAAGTTGATGGCTGAGAAGCTGAGCGTGGTGATGGCGCGCCGGCACATCCGCATGGCCAATGTAGTTGTGCTGGTGATGGACGCGAGCGAAGGGATGATTGGGCTGGATGCCACGATCGCGGGCTACGCGCATGAAGAGGGGCGGGCGGTGGTGCTGTGCGTGAACAAGTGGGACGTCAGCTCTGAGAAAGACAAGCGCACGTTTGTGGAAAACATGCGCGATACGCTGAAGTTCCTGGATTATGCGCAGGTTGCTTTTGTTTCGGCGAAGACTGGGGCGGGAGTGGTGCGGCTGTTCGGGATGATTCGCGATGCGTTCAACTCGGCGTCGAAGCGGGTGAGTACGGGCGAATTGAACCGGTTTGTCGAGAGATTGGATTTCGACCGGGACATCAAGATCTATTACATGACGCAGGCGTCGGTGCGTCCGCCGTCATTTATCGCGTTCACGGACAAGGCGAAGAATATGCATTTTTCGACGGAGCGGTTTTTGATGAACCAGCTTCGAAAAAGATTCGGGTTTGAAGGCACCCCGATTGTGATCAAGGCAAAGAGGAGGTAGGTTGTAGGTGGTGGGAGGTAGGAAGAGATTCTATTTGACCACCACTTTGTCTACTGTCTGGTTGTCGTATTCGTCGGTTACGCGCACTGCTATTACTTGCTCGCCTGGGGATGGACGATCGATTGTCAGGTGGTAGTCTTCTTCGGGAGAATCGGATAGTTTGTTGACCGGCTGTATCAGCAGCCACTCGCCGCCGTTTACGGAATATTCGGCTTTGTCGATGTCGCTGCGGGCGTCGCGGGCCTTCCAGCGAACTTCGATTTTGTTGCCGGATGTAGTAGCGGCCAGGTTTAGGATTTGCGGCGGCGTGTTGTCGATCAGGAACGGATCGCCTGTCAATGTTGCTTCCAAGGCCTGGTTGCGTGGATTGCTGGGCGCGTCCGAAGCCGTTACGCGCAGCACGTACTCACCGTCCGGAAACGCAGTGGTGTCCCAACTCAGGAATTTCTCTTTCACATTTTCCTTGAGAAGTTTCCAGGCGGATTCCTTGACGCCGCGGATTTCGATTTTGTAAATCAGGCTGTCGCCATTCTCGTCGGAAGCGGCCCAGCGCGCGCCGATGTGTCCTTTGGCGTAGTTCAGGGTTTGCGAACTTCCACCTTCCAAACCCGTAGAAGCGGTGGCGCGGCGATGTTGGCCGATCGCCGGCAAGGTGATGCTGTTGGACGGCGGGATCGAAAGAATCGGGGCGGGGAAGCGATAGTTGGGCGGCGTCACTTCAATTTCATCCACCGATGGCGGTACATTTTTCGGAAGATAAGCTATCTCAACGTAAGAAACTTCGCTGGCGGCCATACCCGGCGAGGTTGACAATTCGATCTTGTATTGCAAGAACCGGGCGGAGGGAGAACTAGTGCGGCCGGCTCCGCAGGATTCACAAACGGCGCTGCCGGCATCGACCCCGAGCGGAGCCCATGCGCTCCAGTTGTTTTCCGGACGGTTCAGATTTCCGCTGCGCGTGTATACCCGAAAATTGCCAGCCCCGCGATAACCAATTCTGCCCCAATAGGCGAAGGCTCCGGCATCCAACACTTCGCTTTCGAAAGAGCCGCTCAGCTCGATGGCTGCCCCCAGGCGGTAAACCCTTCCGATGTTACCGGTGACCACATACAACTCACCGCGCGATCCGAGGCCGAACCCCGTAACCTGCGTGGGCGACGCGTCCACCAGCAGCGTGCTGAGAACATCGGTATCCAGCCGGTAAATCTTCCCCCGGTTGCCGGTTCCGAGAAGCGTATGGCCGAATTGATCGAATCCAATTGCGTAGACGATGTCTTGCGTGTTCGACCATACTCTTTTTGGAGACCCATCGGCATTAAGGCGGTAGACGTCGGAGCCGCCTGAAATAGCGGGCGCAGCCGTATTTAGAGTGGGCGGAGGATTGTTGCGCGGCGGGTTGGCGCTTCCCGAAGCCGGTGGATTCCCCGGCGCGGATGGGACCGGCGCAGACAGCGCCGGGGGTGCGCCAAGATTGAGGGCCGGCGTTTTATTTCCAACTCCGGCCGCAAAAATTAGACCATCCTTAGTAATGGCAACTGCCGTGATCTCGCGCTTCGGGGCCTGATAAAGCACGAATCCTTGGCCCGCCGGTGAAACGCGCACAATCAGTCCGCCGGGCTCGGTGCCGACGACGAGATTGTCCTGAGCATCGATGGCCAGCGAGCGGGCATGTGTTTCTTCAGTCTTGAAAAAGACTGAGCCCTTGCCGTCGCGCGTCACGCGATGAATTTCGCCTTGGTCGCCGGTGGCGACAAAGAGGTCGCCCTTGCTGTTGAACGCCATGCTCCAGATATATTTCTGGTGCGGATCGTAAAACAAGCGCGACTTTCCGTCAGAAGAAGAGATCTTGTAAATCTTTCCGTCGGGGTCCGTGGCCGCGTATACGTCGTTGTTCAAATCAACCACAATGGCGTGGATTTCGAGGCCTTCCAACTCGGCAAAAGTACGGCCCTTGCCCGATGAGTTCAGCACGAAGAGCTTGGCCGATCCGCTGCCCGAACCGCCGCCCGCCGTGTAGAGATTGCCCTTGGAATCCGATGCGATGGCCCACAGATAGGGCGTCGAGGAATCGAAGACCTCTGGAAATTCGGGCGCGAGAAAAATGCGGCCGTCGCTGCGCAGGGAAAGATTATGAAGCGTGCCCTTCTCGAAATCGGTCCGGTCGCCTTGCTGCCAAAATTTGGTTTCGACGGCGAAGCAAACGGCAATGCTCGCGAAGATTGTAAGGACACGGGCAAGGATTCCCATGCGGCGCGGAATGGAGATATTCATTTGTTGACTAATTACCTGTGGAGTTGTTATTTCACCATGACTCTGAGCGAGTAACTTCCGTCCACCACCAGTTCGAACGGAATACTGCCCTGCTCGACGGCGCTTTCAGAAGAGCTGACCAGACGTCGGCTGGCCGTGCGTCCGGTCTGCATCACGTTCACGATCGAGGCCGGAAGGCTCGGCAGTGTTTTATCTTCGTAGAACACGGTGGGGCGCGGTTCAACGAGGGAAATGTAGAGCTTGTTGTTGCTGCGCTCCTGATTGATCAGCGAAACCGTTTGCGGAAGGTCGATGAAGCGATCGGACATTCCGGCCATGGTCTGCATGTGATTCAAAGTATCGGCGTCGCTCAGCAAAATACGGTGCTCACCCTTGGAAAGCCCGGGCGGGATCTTCAAGGTGAAATCGCGTTCGAGACGTTCCCCGCGATAGGGCCGAAGGAAAACTTTCATGGGGACTTCGGAACCGGCCTCCACCTCGCTCGATGGAATCCAAGCGTTCTCGATGGTTGCCACGCGGCGCTGCGGAAGAATGTCGATGACGGCATCCACGCTCTTGAGTTTGGGCATGTGCACCGAATTCAGGAACAGCCGGTTGAACTTGTCTCCCCACCAGCCCGCGAGCTGAATGGGCGCGGGCGCGGGAGCTTCGTTGGACGTCAGCATGGTGGAAATCGCGAAGCCGGGCTGGCCGTCTAATTCCACTTTGCCGCTCAAGCGATAAGTTGTCTCTTCGGCAAAATCGTTCAAGCCTGAGATGGAATTGAACAGCGTCATCATCATCAGGTAGGGGGTCCACTTTTGCTGCACGAAGACGCTGTAGTGCAGAACTTTTTCCTTGCGGATGGTGTTGTTGTCGCCGTAAGATCGCACCCTTACATTTATGGGAACCATGGCGGCGGTGGCGCCCATCTCGCCCATGATGGCGCTATGCCGGTCCTGACGAAGCGAGCCGACGATCTCGGTTGCGTTTCCAAATTTGTTGGGTTGGAATTGCGAGGCCAGCGTCATCAGCACGTCTGCCTTGGCCATGGGCATTTCCACCGGGCCGAGGTTGAACATGGGATGGCCGCACGCCAGCATGTGTTTTCCATCGTTGTAGGTGACGGTGCACATGCCGCTCATGCTCATGTCGCCGGTCACCAGCACCGCGCTAACCGCGTCGCCTGGTTGCAGCGAGTTTTGCCAGCCGGGGGCGGGCTTCGCATCCATCACGGTGCTGCTTGCGCCGCCTGCGGCGACGGTCATCCCCATTTGCTGGAAGAACGGTCCGAACTCGCGCAGCACGTTTTCGTGGAAGCCCGCGAAGCTGATCGGAGTCTCGATGGGAACCATGCTGAAGTTCGGCGGCAGATTGCCGGTGCTGCCTGCGGACACTACCTGCGAGAGCATGCCGGGAGGAATATTAATGGATTCGCGCGCCACCACTTTATCCGGCGTGCGCGCGTCGGTGGGACGCGAGTCGTCAAAATCGTTGACCTCGAGCATCAGCTCGATGGGGGTGATTCCGCAGATGGCGTCCGGCGAGAACACGCTGAAACGCAGCGCCACCGCACCCACCAGTTTGCCGTCAATGTAAACCGGGCTTCCGCTCATGCCGCCCGCGACGTTGGTCCGTATCGCCTTGCCGCCCATCTTGCCGAGGATAATGTCCTGCTTCGGTCCCCACTGGTTCTTGAGGATGCCCACGATCTCAACAGGGATGGCCTCCGGTTCGGAGCCGGAAAGTACGGTCCACGCATAGCCTTTCATTCCGGGTTTGAGGTCGGATTCCTTGAAGATCTGGACCTTTCCAGCTTTGGGGCGGATGGGCGCGGGGTCTTGCCCGAAAATGATAGACGAGCACGCAAACGCCACAACGAGTGCGGCAGACTTCTGCATGGGACCTTCCTTATGATTGCTGTCTTGTTCCTATTATCGTCCAGTTTCTCGAATTTTGGGAGAGGGAAGTTGGGGGGGAAAGGAACACGGGGAACACAAGAAATACGAGGAACACCACGAGTTTGGGTTGGGAGCTAGCGGTCTTCCGAACTCCCCGGTATTCCTTTTCACGTCGCTGTCCCTCCATTGCCTCGGTGTTCCTCGTGTTCCTTCCCTGCATTCCTTCCCCTCACGTTTGCGGGAAAGTATGATCCGGATTGAAACCACCGCCTGGGTCCTGATCCAGTTCGGCGGGCTTGGGGGGCGGCTGGGGTGGCGTAGCCGCGCTGTCTTTGGGTTGCTCCACTTTCGTCACTTCCTCAATGATGGGTTGCACGATCTTCTTCATGCTGCACTTCCTTTCTAGCTGCATTCTAAGCGTCCGCGGTATGGCCGCCACGCCCCTAATCTCGTAAGTGGATGAAAACGGGATGATTGTTTTTCGACTTTCGACGTGATTCGCATTTCGGATTGATCGCGGTAGGATTGAAGTTGGCTGGTGTGGGGCGGGCGATCGTTTTTTGTGGCCTGTCGACGCAGACGACAAAAGGCGATCGTCTACGCCACTTTTACAAGCCAGGGGATTCGTGACTGCATTTCGGATTATTTCTGGCGTTCTCCTGCTCGCTTGCGGGCCGGCGTTTGGGCAGTCGTCCAACCCTGAAGGGATCGAGTTTTTTGAAAAGAATGTGCGGCCGCTTCTGGCTGCGCGCTGCTATGGCTGCCATGGCTCGAAGGTCGACAAGCCGATGAGCGGCTTGCTGCTCGATTCGCGTGCCGGGATGCTGCGTGGTGGAAAATCTGGGGTTCCCGTCGTGGTCGCCGGCAAGCCCGACGAGAGCCTCTTTATTTCCGCGGTACGCCGAACGAATAAGGATCTGCAAATGCCGCCTGGAAAGGCGCTCGAACCGAGCGAGGTCGAGAGCCTGGTGGCGTGGGTGAAGATGGGCGCGCCAGATCCGCGGACGGAAGCTATACCGCAAGCTGCGCTGCCGGCTCCATCGTATGACTGGGAGAAGGCGCGGCGGCACTGGGCGTTTCGGCCGATTCAAGATCCGAAGCCGCCGCAGGTGACGGCTGCGGAGTGGAACAAATCACCCGTCGATCAATTCGTCAAAGCCAAGCTCGACGAAAAAAAACTGACGCCTCGGCCGCGCGCTACCAAGCCGGCGTTGATTCGCCGCGTTACGTACGATTTGATCGGCCTGCCGCCGTTGCCCGAAGACGTCGACGCGTTCCTGAAAGATGCATCGCCCAATGCCTTCGAGAAAGTGGTGGATCGTCTGCTGGCGTCGCAACAATATGGTGAGCGCTGGGGTCGGCATTGGCTGGACGTGGTTCGTTATGCCGACACGGCCGGAGACAATGCCGATTTTCCTGTGCCGGCGATGTATCGCTACCGGAATCTGGTGATCGGCGCGTTCAATAGCGATAAGCCGTTCGACCAATTTCTTCGCGATCAGCTTGCCGGCGATATCGTGGCCGCCAACGAGAAAGACAAGGAAGCCTGGCAGCAGAAAATTATTGCTACCGGGTACCTGGCGAATGCGCGGCGGTTCGGCTCGCGCGCCGCCGAGATGCACCTCACGATTGACGATACGATCGACAATCTCGGCAAGGGAATGCTGGGGCTGAGCGTGGGTTGCGCGCGCTGCCACGATCACAAGTTCGACCCCATCCCGGCCACGGATTATTACGCGCTGTACGGCATTTTCAAGAGCACTAATTATCCGCATCCCGGGACCGAGATCTATCCGCATACTTACGGATTTGCGGCGTTGAATCCCGATCAGGCGGGCAGCTTGAAGTCTTTTGAGAAAGATTTGCCGGGGCTCGACAATCGTATTGAAGACATGAAGTCGGGCAAGATCAAGTTCGCCACCGATGACGAGAAGAAAAAGGCCGAGCAGGAGAATCAGGATAAGCTTCGCCGGCTGTCCGGCCGGTATCCGAATGTTCAAAAGGCCTACGCGGTCAGTGAAGGCACGCCGGCGAATGCGCGCGTGTTCATCAAAGGGGAGCCTCGGACGCTTGGCCCCGAAGCGCCGCGTGGTTTTCTGACGATTCTGGGAGGTCAGAAAGTGCCGCCGGAGGAAAAGGGCAGTGGGCGGATGGAACTGGCGCAATGGATCGCCGATCCGAAAAATCCGCTGACCGCGCGCGTGATCGTGAATCGTGTATGGCAGTGGAATTTTGGACGTGGCATTGTGGCCACGCCGGACGATTTCGGAGCGCGCGGAGAGCCGCCATCGAATCCGGAATTGTTGGATTACCTGGCGAGTCGATTCATCGAGAGCGGATGGTCCATCAAGAAGCTACAGAAGCTCATCCTGATGACGCGCGCTTATCAGATGGCCAGCGGCAACGATGCGCAAAACGAAATCAAAGATTCGAAGAACGCCTATCTTTGGAGATTCAATCCACAGCGCTTGGACGCCGAGGAATTTCGCGATTCGCTGCTGGCCGTCGGCGGCAACCTGGATACTACGCCGGGCGGCGAGCAACCGTTTCCGCCCGAGACGCAGTGGCGCTACACGCAGCACACGCCGTTTTACGCGAACTACGAGACCGATCAACGCAGCGTATATCTGATGCAGCAGCGGATTCGCCGGCAACCCTACTTGGATGTGTTCGACGGGCCGGATCCAAATGCCGTCACCGGCAGCAGGCCGCAAACCACCACTGCATTGCAAGCGCTCTACACGATGAACGATCCGTTCTTCTACACGCAGGCGGATACGCTGGCGGTGCGGGTTGGGATGCAATACAACTCGGATCTGGATCGTCTGCGGTATGCGTACCGGCTGGTCTACGGCAGGATTCCAAAGGCGGATGAGATCCGTGATGCGCAGCAATTTTTAGCGAGCGCCAGGAAATCCATGCAAGGTACGGGTGTTCCCGATTACCAATGGAATCGGCAGGCCTGGGCGAGTTTGATGCGTGTGCTGCTGGCCAGCAACGAATTTGTGAGTATTGATTGATAAAATGACCCGGCGGCAAACCATCCGTTCGCTTTTCCTGGGGTCCAGCCTGTTTCCGGCGCTGGTCAGCGAGTTGCTGGCCAAGGATGCCGCGTCCGACAATCCGCTCGCGCCAAGGGCTCCGCATTTTCCGGGCGCGGCGAAGCGCGTGATTTTCATTTACCTGAGCGGCGGGATGTCGCACGTGGATTCCTTCGATCCGAAGCCCAAGCTGGCCGAATATCAACGCGAAGGAAAGACGGGCGACAACGGGCGCAAATATTTGGGGTCGCCGTGGACGTCAAAACCGCGCGGGCAGTCAGGGCTGGAAATTACGGACCTGTTTCCGAACATCGCGGAATGCGCGGACGATCTTTGCATCGTGCGCTCCATGCATGGCGACAACAACGACCATTTTCAGGCGACGCTTGGCATACACACCGGGTCGGTCACGTTCAAGCGCCCGAGTCTTGGTTCGTGGGTGGGCTATGGGCTGGGGACGGAGAATCAGAACCTGCCGTCGTACGTGGTGCTGGCGCCGGAAATGCCGTATTGCGGCAGCCAGGTGTGGTCATCCGATTTTCTGCCGGGCGTTTATTCCGGGACTCGCATCACCAGCGGACCGGAGCCGATTCCCGATCTCAACCGGCGCGCGCCGTCGGCCGAAATGCAGAAGCTGGAGCTGAGCCTGCTGGAGCGGTTCAATCGCAAGCACGCACGGCAGCATCCCGGCGATCCGCTGTTGGAATCGCGCATCAAGTCGTATGAAACTGCATTCGGCATGCAG
>DATDHK010000275.1:0-3901 GCA_036521635.1 Bryobacteraceae bacterium
TCCAAAGCGCACGCGCAGATTTGAACTCGACCATCAAAGAAGGTGGCCGCGCCAGCACCAGCCAGGCCCGCGGGCGTACGCGCGCCGCTCTGGTGGTTTCCGAAATCGCGATTTCGCTGACGCTCCTGCTCGGCGCGGGACTGCTGCTGCGCAGCTTCGTGAATCTACAGCGCGTAACAGGCGGATTCTCCACACCTCCCGGGCACATCCTTACCATGCTGATCTCACCCGGCAGCCGGAAGTACAACGACGCTGTTACCGGACTTGCCTTCTACGACGAAGTGCTGCGGCGCGCGCGTGCCGTGCCGGGAGTGGAAACGGCCGCAGTCACCAACTCCCTTCCGCCCGATCGCCAGGGCGATGCCGACAGCTTTGAGGTTGAGGGGCACCCTCTGGCGCCGGGAGAATTGAATCCCATCATTTCGGACGTCACCGCGGGGCCGGATTTTTTCCGGACGCTTGGCATTCCGCTGGTCAAGGGCCGGTACTTCACCGACCATGATAATCAGGCCTCGGCGCCGGTAATGATCGTGAGCGAAGGATTTGCGCGCCGCTTCTTGCCGAATGAGAGCGCCCTGGGTAAACGCGTCAGGTATGGCGGCGCCTGGATGGAGGTCGTGGGTGTAGTCGGCAACGTAAAATATCTGGGCTTAACGGTGGACACCGACCCGGCCATCTACATGCCGTTCGCCCAAAATTACAACGCCAGAATGTATCTGGCGGTCAGCTCGCCGGGCGACGCCGCGCAGTTGACCGCAGCTCTTCGCCGCAACATTCAATCCATCGATCCGGACGTGACTCTGGCGCAAATCAGCACCATGGAGCAGGCGCTCGCGCTGTCCGTTTCGCAGCCGCGCTTCAACACCATGCTGCTGGCGTTATTCGCCGGAATCGCGCTGCTGCTGGCGTCGGTCGGAATTTACGGATTGATCGCCTACTCTGTGGCGCAGCGCACGCATGAGATCGGCGTACGTATGGCGTTGGGCGCGGCGCGGGCGGACGTGGTTCGGATGGTGGTCCGTCAAGGGGCGACGCTCGCAGCCATCGGCATTGTGCTCGGACTCGGCGGAGCTTTCGCGCTCACGCGCTTGCTAAAGACGATGCTATTCGGCATCGGCGTCACGGACTCGCTGACGTTTGCGGCGGCCCCGCTGGGAATGATGCTCGTGGTTCTGCTAGCAACATTCGTGCCCGCACTTCGAGCAACGCGCATTTCACCGGTGGTGGCGTTGCGTTACGAATAGCCTGCCCTACGGATGATATTCCCGTTCAGTGTGCCCGCGCAGTTGCGGCTTATAAAAGTAGACGTCCCGCAGATCGCCCGTGCTGTACCGCTTCGCCTGATCGTTGAAGTGCGGCGACCCCGGGTAGCCGCTCTCACCGCCCGCCGTCACGGCTTTCGCCCGCACAGTCTTGCCGAACTCAACCACGGCGACGAAACTGTTCCCGCTGGTTCCATACCACTTCTTCGTCTTCGGATACGCGCGCGCTCCGAATGATGCCAGCGACCCCCATTGCGCGGAGGTGAAGCCAACCGGAATGCTCGGCCCGGAATCGTTGAACGGCTGGACGATATCGCCGGTGAGCCGTTGGAATCGATTGATGTCGCCCCACGGCGTCTTCCAGCTCCCGAAGTCTGCCTGCAGTTTGTCGGATGCGGCGGCGAGCGATTGCAGCAGTTGCTCCGCCGGCACGTTGCTAATGTCGCCAACGGAGGTGAAGGGCGTTCTTCTCGAACCCAGCGGCCGCCGCATCTCTTCGCCCCAAAAAACTGCAAGCGACGTGGGCACCGACGTCACCGACCACCGCAGATCCCACGTGCGCAGAAGCGCAATCTGCTCCGTCAGCTTCGCTTTCAAAGGATTAGTAGCGGGAGTCTCATCCCACGCCTTGATCAAAGCCGGAATCGGTTTCTCAAACCACGGCAGGTAGCTATCATACGCCGCGGCAATAAGAGAACTCAGCGTAAAATCCTTCGTGTGCTGCAAGACCCGAATAGCGTGCAGCCCGCGCGCCGATTCACCGCCGTTCTCAACATACGGCGGATAGTTTTCCTTTTTCGGACTGCTCGGCCCGGCCGCGGACCACGGCCAGTTGTTGGTGTTGTAAAGCCAACCACTCTTGGGATTCAGCAAGCCGGGCGTCTCATCGACGGAAAGAACTCCGTGCCACTCGGTAGCGGGATCGCTGCCGTCCACGGGCTTGGTCCAGTCGAACTTCGTATCGCGCTTCGGAATGAAGTTGCCGTGGAAGTAGGCGATGTCGCCGTCCGCGTCGGCGAAGATCGTATTGTTCGACGAGTTCGTGTGCAGCTCCATGGTTTGCCGGAACGATTTGTAGTCCTTCGCTTTGGTGCGCGTGTACGATTGCATCAGCGCTTTCACAGGCTCTTGCATTAACCGGATGCTCACCCACTTCCCGTTCGCCTCGCGGACGACCGGCCCATGATGCGTACGGTAAACGGTGAATTTCATTTCAGCCGTGCCGTTGGCGGCCTTGTAAGGAACCGTGATTTCCGTTGTCGCCAGCGGACGCTCCTCGTTCCAATATTTGTAGTAAAAGCGATCGCCCTTCTTGTTCACCGTTTCGAGATACTCGTCGATCGCATCGACGCCGCTCGAGGTGTGCATCCAACCGGTGCGTTCGTTAAACCCCTGATAGATGAAAAACTGTCCCCACGTCACCGCGCCGTAGGCGTCCAACCCCTCCTCGCTCACCATTTGCAGTTCGGATCGGAAGAAGAAAGAAGTGTGCGGATTGATCAGCAGGAGCGCGTGGTGCGCAACAGTATTCGAAGGCGCGATGGCGATGCCGTTCGATCCCGTTGGCTCCGCCGGTTGGCTCGCATCCGTGGGAGTCGGGATCGTGGACCCCTTGCCGTAGAACGCCTGAAGTTCCTTAAGGTTCACGCGCTCGATGTCCCCGCCGATGCTTCCCTCGGAAAATGTAAGCGCCATCCAAGGCTCGAATCGTTTGATCACTCTCGGCTTCACTTCGGGGTGCTTGGCAAGATAATAGTTCAGGCCGTCCGCGAATGCGTTCATCAGCTTCTTCAACCACTCGGGACTCGATTCGTATTGCAACTTCATCGCGCCAGGATCGATGAAGAGCTTCATCCGCAGATCCTGGAAGATTTTGGACTCACCCTCGGTCTCGGCCAGCCGCCCCATCGCGTTGATGTAATTCGTCTCCACGCGATTGAAATCGTCTTCGGCCTGTGCGTACACGGCGCCAAAGACTGTAGCGGCATCCGTTTTTCCGTAGACATGCGCGATACCGTAATCGTCGCGAACTATGGTGACGTTTTGAGCCTCTTGCTCCCATCGCGCGGGTTGGAAAGCAAAAGTGGCAACTGCCGCCGCCAGGATGACCAGAAGTCTCTTGATGCGCTTCATGAGTTTGTCCTCAATTCTTGCCGCTAAGTGCGGCGGAGTATGAACAACGCCTCGGCTTCATTGGCTTTGAAGCACTCGATTTCATAGGTGTACGGCAACACCGTGCGTGCCTGCTCGAACAGCTCGAATAATTCAAAAGGCGTCCAGGCATGAAAGTGAATCGGGTAATTCAAGACATTCATCAGGACGTTCAACCGCTCCGGAATCTGCCCGGCTGGCAGCTTCTCCACCAATTCAATCCACTCCCGGTAATGCGATTCGCGGCTGACCTGCGCGCCCGAGCGGTAGTCTTCCAGAATATGTGCAAACCGCGTGGCCGGCCGGTCGACATCGAAGGTGAACCGCTTATCCGGGAGCGAAAGGAACACGACGCCGCCTTGCTTCACCACGCGCAGCATGCTCTCCAGGGCCTGCAGCGTGTTTTCCAAATGTTCCAGCACTTGATTGGCGATCACAAAATCCTGGCTGTAGTCCGGCACGCCTTCCAGCGTATGCGCGTCGGTCAC
>DATDHK010000276.1:0-7792 GCA_036521635.1 Bryobacteraceae bacterium
AGGCGGCGCAGGCGGTACAAATCCCGGTGATCGGCCTGGGAGGAATCCGGACCGGCGAAGATGCCGCCGAATTCCTGATCGCCGGCGCGTCGGCCATCGAAGTTGGTACCGTGAACTTTTGGGACCCGGCAGCCCCGTGCCGCATCGCCCGGGAATTGGACGAATACCTGAAGCGGGAAAATCTGAGCAACGTAAAAGAACTGGTGGGGACTCTAAAAATATGAGAGAAACGGTTTCAACAGACAAAGCGCCGAAAGCCATCGGCCCATATTCGCAAGCGGTGATCTACAACGGCATCGCGTATTTGAGCGGGCAAATCCCGCTGAATCCAGCGAACAATCAATTGCTGGAGGGCGACATCGCGGCCCAGACCGAACGCGTCTTAGAAAATCTAAAAGCAGTCCTGGAAGCCTGCGGCGCATCGCTGGAATCGGTTTTGAAGACAACGGTGTTCCTCAAGGACATGGCCGATTTTCCAGCGATGAACGAAGTCTACAGCCGCTATTTCACAACGAACCCACCGGCCAGGTCCACAGTCCAGGCTGCGAAGCTGCCGCGGGATGTAAGCGTAGAAATCGACGCCATAGCCGCCGTCGGTTAAATGTGGGGCAGGTTGGTAACCTGCCGCCGATTGAAAATCGGCATGCTGCTACTCAATGCGCCGTATACTGCGGCTGCGGCGAGTTGAGCTTAATCTCAATCGTCTTCTGCTCATCATCCACTTCAAACGTCCCACCAAACGTCTGATAATTCTTAGCGATCACCTGAATCAAAATGGACCCTTGCGGAATCGGCGGAATCTTCGCGCGCCCTTCCTGATTAGTCTGCAGCTCCCACTCAGTCCGGATTTTCTTGCCGAGTTTAAAAACGGAGTGCCCTTTCACGAACTTCACGATCACGCTGGCGTGCTCCACCGGCTTGCCCCCCGGCGTCTTCACCTCGATCGTCAGAGTCGTCATCGGCGCTCCAATCAGGAGCGGCAGCAGTATGGCCAGGCACAGAATCGTTCGCCGCATAATCTAATGATACTGTCGTTCGCGGTCAAGCGATATCGGGCAGCAGAAATTTCCGTTCCTTCCCCGCCGCCCGCGTCAGGGCCTCGGCAGCCAGATACCCGCTACGCACCGCGCCCTCCATCGTGGCCGGCCACCCCGACCGCGTCCAATCCCCCGCCAGGAAAAAGTTCGGAAACCTGGTTTCACTCAGCGGACGCGCCGCCTCAAGCCCGGGACCCGCCGAAAACGTCGCCCGCACTTCCTTTACCACGTGCGCCTTCTCGAGCTTCGCATCCGCCGCCCGTGGAAAAAATTCCGCAAGCTCGCGAACCGCCAGCGCGATGACATCGGCGCGGCTCATCTCCACCAGCCCACGCGACGCGCTGACCACCAGTTGCAAATATCGCCCGCCCGATTTATTGAACATCCACTGGATAGTGCGGTCGAGCAGCGTGGCGTGCGGCAACTGCGTAATGCTGCGGTCGAACCAAAGATGGATACCAGTGATCGGCGAGTGCTCGAAGCCCTCCAAGTCGAGCTCGAGCTCCGGAACGATCGCAGCGACTCGCTCAAAAGGAAGCGCACAAACATAGTGGTCGGCCACGCGCTCCTCGCCCCCCACCACAACGCCCCGAACGGATCCATTCTCAACCACCACGCGATCCACCGCCTCGCGCAGGCGCAGATGAACATTACCAATCCGCTTCCAAGCCTCCGGCGCGTACAACTCGCCCAGCGGCACGGCAGGAATACCCATCTGATAGGAATTCGATTGCGCCAAAAAACCCAGCCAAAATACTTGCAAGCCCACGCTGGCGGCCATTCGGTCCAACTCTTCGTTGATCGCGCTCACCAGAACCTGCCGCCAAAATCGATTGATCGCCGTTTCAGTCTGCCGCTTTTCCCGCAGCCAGTCCAGCATGGTCATGCCATCCAGCCCGCTACGCCGCGCATGCTCCCGGCGGACCGCCAACAGACCACGCGCAATCGCAAACTTGTCCGCCAGCGTCAGGCACCCAAGTTTCCCGAAACTCCCCGTGAAGTGCAGCGGCGCCGGAAGACGGCCGGACCTCAGTATCGAAGTCCGCCCGCCAGGCTCTATGAAATAAAACTGTTTGTGAAAATGGATTCGGTCCGCCACGTCCAGCCGCTTATAGAAATCGACCAGATTGACGCAGCAGCGCAGCAGGATGTGCTGGCAGTTGTCGATAATTTCCGGCGCGCCGCCGTCGCCCGCGATCGGGTAAGAGGTCGCGCGTCCGCCCAGAAAACCGCGGGCTTCGAAGAGATCAACCTGGAATCCGGCGGAGCCGAGCACGGCGGCAGTCGAGAGGCCGGCAAGTCCGCCGCCAATGACAATCGCAGTAGACTTCAATAGACTCGAACGGGAGCGCGGCGTCCGCCACCGCCCCCGTTGTTGATCAGTAGGACAGCTATGGACAGGATGACAACTAGAAAAATAATATCGGATGGCTCAAATTGCATCGCGCCGTCTTTCCAATAAGTGGTAACCCTTAGGTTAACACACAATTGGTGTAGCATAGCCGAATGGAGCGAAAATGAAAACGAGAGCAATCCTGTGCTTCTGCCTGGCATGCGGCGCGTTGCAGGCGCAGAACAACCTCACCACCACCGCGATTCAACGTTACTTCAATGGCGTACGCAGAAATCTGGAAGCGGCCGCCGATTCCATGCCCGCCGAAAAATACGGCTTCCGTCTGACGGAGGGCCAGATGACGTTCGCCGAGTGGCTCAATCACTCGACGGAACGGAATTACACGGACTGCGCGACGCTCAAATCAGAACCCGTTCCCGACACCGGAAAGGGTCCGATCACGTTCTCCTCGAAAGTTCCCGTGGCGCAGGCGTTGAAGGACTCGCTCGCTTATTGCGCCAAGGCACTGGAGGGCATCGACGATCAAAAGGCGATCTCAACGCCGCAGATGAGCTACGCATTCCTGCACGTCATCGTGCACAACAACGAGATCTACGGGAACCTGGCCGGCTACTTGCGAGTCAACGGCATCGTTCCGCCATCCACGGCCGCGCGGCTGAAGCAGCAGAACGAAAAGAAATAGCGCTGCCTATCTTAGTTGCCGGTGAAACGTGTGCGGATCGCCATCGCCAATTCGATCTCCGCTCAGCTCCCGAACGCCGCTTGGCGAATTGATTCGCATCCCAACCGCACGATCGTCCTGAATCACAAACGATATGCGGTTGCCTGGCGACGATCTCCTCGCAAAGCTACCGTCTTCTTGTTTGAGCAGACGCTCCGGCCCTTCACCCAGCGCCTGGATCATCAATCGTCCGTTCTCATCGAAAATCCGGTATGTCCGGCGATACTGCCTAAAAGAATCGTGCAACGTTGCCGGCACTTTGTCGAATTTGAGTGAAAACGTTCCCGCAAGTTGCTTTCGCTCGGCGGCGGAAACGGATTTGTCGGACAAACTCCGCTCCGCAATGGAGTCCGCGGACGCCGGAAGTTCCGGCAGTCCCAGGACTGCGCGGGCCAACGCCCGTGCAATCGCGTAAGCATTCTGACCTTCCGTATTAGTGAGAACTACAATGGTCAACTGGTCTTCGGGAAATTCGTAAAGGCACCCGCTATAACCAAGCAAGGATCCGTGCTGGCCCACGCTGCGATGATCGTCCTCATGATTTAGCGTAAGCGCCAGGCCATATTGCATCTTCGGATCTTGAGCGCTCATATGTATTGCGGGACCCTCCGCCGTACTCATCAGCTTGAGTGTCTTCGGCTGAACTAACTTCTTTTCTCGAACAGCGCGCCAGGCTTGATATAAGTCGCCGACAGTGCTGCAATAGCGAAGGTCGTAGTTAACCGCCATGTCATTTTCATTAGCAGCTACATAACTACTCCCCAGCTTTCGATACCCATGTGACAAGCCGTGCACCAGCGTGAAGTCGTCGCAATAAGTGGTGTCCTTCACTCCAGCCGGCGCCAGAATATTCTGTTGGACATAATCGTCATAACTCAAACCAGTAACCCGCTCCAGAATAGTAACCAGAAGTTGAAAGCCGGAAATAGACCAGTCCCATTTCGTCCCCGGCTCATTCACCCACTGTTTTCCGGAGTAGAGCGCCATCACCTCATCCAGCGCTTTGGGTTGCCGGCTGGTGGCTTCAATTGGATCGCCGAGATAGTGATAATCGACTATGCCGGAAGTATGGTTGAGCAATTGCCGCACACTAACATGATTCCCTTGCATCGGAAATTCCGGTATGAATTTAGTAATGTCGTCGTCCAGGGATAACTTACCGCGTTCTACTTGCTGCATGACGGCAATACCGGTGAAAGGCATCATTGGCCCGACCACGTGATAGACACTATCTGGCTTAGTAGGCGCTTCCAGTCCGATATCGGCGAATCCATATCCTTTTTGAAGGATGATTCGATTTCCGCGCGCCACTAATACGGAAGCCCCAACAACCCGTTGTTGCGAAATAACCCGCTTTGCAATCGCATCAAGATCGGCAGCGGAGAGCCTGGTTATGCCCAGAATTAACGCCGTCAACACAGTTACAGACTTAGCGCGCATGGTCGGAATTATAACATCCGGCCAGAACTGGTCTCAGTCTGGCGGGGCTGCCGATCCTGCCAGGGTTATACGGAGTAGGAATCTCCAGTTTTCGCCGTCGGAGGTGTATTGACAAACCGGTCCGCTATGTCAACATGGAATTAGCCGACACCAGCCGGTAGGAGACACTAATGACACTTGATGAACGGCTCGAAGCGCTCGTTATAAGCACCGAGTTGCTTTCACGCGATGTGGAAGTGTTGCGTGCCACGGTCGAGATTGATGCGGCCGCCACTCTGGCGAGTATTCGGGATCTGCGCGCCACGGTCGAGATTGATGCCAACAATATCCGCGCATTGGCCCGCATCGCCGAAATCCACGAGCATCGGCTTACCGGACTAGAGGGCGCCACCTAATCCCGTCATCGCGCCGAACAAGCCAGCGCCTGCGCCACCACATTCTCAATCAACTGCAACCCGCAATTCCCATCCAACGTCAGTATCGACTCGGGATGAAACTGCACCGCCTCAATCGGAAGGTCGCGATGCCGCACGCCCATGATGATTCCATCTTCAGACTCAGCCGTTATCTCCAAACACGCCGGAAAAGTCTCCCGCCGCGCGAACAACGAATGATAGCGGCCAACTTTAAAACGCTTTGGCAATCCTTCGAAAACACCCTTACCCTGGTGCATCACAACCGACGATTTGCCGTGCATCGGATAATCGAGCACGCCCAATTCGCCGCCAAACGCCTCCACGATTCCCTGCAGACCCAGGCAAACGCCGAACACCGGAATTCCCGCGCGCGCGGCGAATGTGACGACGGCCGGAATACCGAAATCTGCCGGACGCCCCGGCCCCGGTGAAATCAAAATAAGATGCGGAGCCATCTCCGCAATCAACTCCGGCGGAATTCCCGCGCGATAGGTCGCCACTTCGGCGCCGGTCTGCCGCGCGTAATTGGAAAGCGTATGTATGAAGCAGTCGTCGTTGTCGATGAGCAACAGCTTGACGCCCCGGCCGGCCCGCGGCGGCGTTGCCGTACTCGCGCTCAATGGAACAGGCGCGCGCAACGCCCGGAAAAATCCAGTGGCCTTCAGCCGCGTTTCCTCTTCTTCGAGCGCCGGAACCGAATCGTACAGCAGCGTGGCGCCCACGCCATATCGCGCGATCCCGTCGCGCAAATGCACCGTGCGGATCAGAATTCCGGTATTGATGTCGCCATTCATGGACAACATTCCCACCGCACCGCCGTACCACCCGCGCGCATCTTTCTCCAGTTTCTCGATAACCTGCGCGGCCGCTTTCTTCGGCGCGCCGATCACCGTCACCGCCCACATGTGCGTAAGAAACGCATCCAGCGAATCGAACCCCGCTTGCAGGATTCCCTCCACGTGATCCACCGTGTGAAACACGCCCGCGTACGATTCGATCAACCGCCGCCCGATCACCCGCACCGAGCCCGGCGCCGACACTCGCGATTTGTCGTTGCGGTCCACGTCGCTGCACATGGTCAGCTCGGATTCTTCCTTGGTGGAATTCAGCAGTTCGCGAATGTTGTCGGCATCGCGCAGCGGATCGCCCGTTCGCCGCGCAGTGCCCGCGATCGGACAAGTCTCCACCCGGTTGCCCTCCACGCGCACGAACATTTCAGGCGAAGCGCCGACCAATTGCTCATCGCCCAGTTGCAGAAAAAATTCGTACGGACTGGGGCTCGCCAGTTGAATCCGCTCGAACAATTCCGAAGGACTGTCCGAGAAATTCGCCTGGAAAGTCTGCCGCAGCACCACCTCGTAGTACTCGCCCAGCCGCATTCCTTCGCGCACGGTCTCCACCATCGCCATGTATTCTTCCGGCTGATGGTCCGCGGCGATTTCGCTGCGCGGACGCTTGGGCCCCGGCCGGATCGAACTGCCGTTGCGCTCCAGTCCCGCGGTCGTGACGCCCTCGCGCGCGAAGTCATAGCGGTAGCGTTCCACACGTTCCTTCTTGCGATCCATGTAGAAAATGTCGTCGCACAGGAACAGGTGCAAATCTTTCTGTCCGTCGCGCGGAAGTTTCAGCTCGATCGGATCGAATTGAAAAAGCAGATCGTATCCGAAAGCGCCCACCAGGGCCAGCCGCGCGTCTTCCTTGCTGCGAAATTCTTCGATCAGCGTCCGCAAGATGGAAAAAGCCGACGGTTGTTTGCTGCGCTCCTCTTCGGGAAACAGCTTGGGCAGGGGCTTCAACCGGCCGTGCAAACCGGCGCCCTGAAATCCAAACTGGTTCCAGTGCGGATGCCGCTCCAGGACCGGAAAAAGAATCTGCGTGAGCGCCTCGCCCCGTTTGTTAAGCGGACGAAAATCGATGTCCCGGCCGGCGGCGACAATTTCCAATGGCGGACAAATGGAAGCGACGTCCCAGCGTGAATATCGCTCAGGATACTCGTAACCGGAAGAGAGATAAATTCCCCGAAACCGGTCCAGCTTGTGCAACAGGTGCTTTAATCCCTTTTTGTAGTCGGTCTGAGAATCGGAGCGAGTTACGGCGATACCGGTGGGGGTGGTGTAACTCAACTTGGGCATAAAGCAGAAGCCAGAAGAGCTTCCAGGATAGCACCACCCAAGAGTGTGGAATTAGTAGCAAACCGCTACGAGACTGTGCATTTCCTCGGTTGAGAGCAGCCGGTCGAGATCCAGCAGAGTTTTGATTTTGCCGCCAACCCTGGCCGCGCCGTTGCGGATGTCGCCCGCTCGCAACGTGAGAACCTCCACCACCGTGTCCACGATAATTCCCACGATTAATTTCCCGGCAGTAGGCTCTTCGATTTGCACAACCACCATGCACGTGCGCGGCTTGTGTTCCCGCCCCGGCAATCCGAACTTCAGCCGGAGGTCCACCACCGGAACGATCTTGCCCCGCAGATTGATCGTGCCCTTCACAAAGGCAGGAGACTCTGGCGCCGCCGTGATTTCCTGCATGCTCATGATCTCCCGCACGCGGCTGAAGGGAACCGCAAAGGCGTCGATGCCCACACGGAAGGTCAAATATTTTTCAGCCTGTTGTTCCGCTTCTTGCGAAGGTGGGCTAACGGAGGTGGTCGCGGCGGCCGCTCGCATTTCTCTCTGCATGATCTGCTTATCGGCTCAAACCGCGGTCTTGAGAGAAAACGGAAACCCGCCGGGCGGTTCCCTACGAAGACGCCACCCCAATCAGAATAACCGCAATCGGCGTGTCGGCGAACTTGGTTTGCAGCACCCAGTCCGTCTCGTTCTGT
>DATDHK010000277.1:0-6065 GCA_036521635.1 Bryobacteraceae bacterium
ATAATCGCCGTGGCTCGCTCGCTGGCTGAGGCTGCGCTTGGCTTGGATACTTCGAAGCTCACCGTGCTGCTTGAGAACACTGCCGGGGCGGGCGCCGCACTGGGCAGCCGGCTGGAACAGCTTGCGATGATGCGCCAGTACGCCGGCGAATTTACGGATTTGAAAATCGGGTTCTGCATCGACACGTGCCATTGCCACGCGTCCGGCTACGATGTCGCTTCGGCTGCGGGCGTCAAGAAAACAGTGGCCGATCTCGACCGCATTCTCGGCATCGATAACGTCCGGGTGATCCACGCCAACGATTCCAAAACTCCGTTCGGGTCGCATGTCGACCGGCACGAACACATCGGACATGGCTATATTGGAGAAGAAGGGTTTCGCCGGCTCCTCAATCATCCGCAACTCCGCTCCAAGGCCTTCATCCTCGAAACACCCAACGATGAAGAAGGCGATGAGTCGAGGAACATCGAAACGCTCAAAAGACTATGCCGGAAAAGCAGTACGACTTTAACCAGATCGAAATGAAGTGGCAGGAGCGCTGGGCAGACTCCGTCTTGTTTCAGGCCGAGGACGATTCCAGCAAGCCGAAATATTATGTGCTCGAGATGCTGCCGTATCCCAGCGGCACGCTGCATATCGGACACATTCGCAATTACGCGATCGGGGACGCGTTGGCGCGTTACAAGTGGATGCGTGGCTTCAACGTGCTTCATCCCATGGGTTGGGACGCTTTCGGTCTGCCGGCGGAAAACGCCGCGATCGCCAACAATCGCAATCCGTACGACTGGACCATGTTCAACATCGAGAACATGAAGCGGCAGCACCGGCGCATGGGCTTCAGTTACGACTGGTCGCGCGAAGTGGCCACTTGCGATCCCAAATATTATCGCTGGAATCAGTGGTTTTTCCTGAAGATGCTGGAGCGCGGACTGGCCTATCGCAAGCGCGCGCTGGTGAATTGGTGCAACGAGTGCGGCACCGTGCTGGCCAACGAACAGGTGGTGGATGGATGCTGCTGGCGTCACGAATCCGTGCCGGTGGAGCAGCGCGCGCTGGAGCAGTGGTTCCTGCGCATCACCGATTATGCCGACGAATTGCTGAACGCAATTAAGGATCTGGAAGAGGGTTGGCCGGAACGCGTGCTGGTCATGCAGCGCAATTGGATCGGGCGTTCGGAAGGGACCGAGGTCGATTTTCATCTGGAAGGAAGCGGGACGCCGATACGTGTGTTCACTACGCGTGTCGACACGATTTATGGAGCGACGTGCGTGATTCTTGCGCCGGAGCATCCGCTAGTTGCGGACCTGGCGGGCGGCGAGTTGAAGGCGCGAGTGAAGCGGATGATCGATTCGCGGGCCAGCAAGGGTCCGGGCGATATCGAGAAAGAGGGATTGTTCACCGGCAGGTTCGCCATCAATCCTTATAGCGGCGAGAAGGCGCCTATCTGGATTGGGAACTTCGTGTTGATGGGTTACGGGACCGGTGCGATTATGGCCGTGCCCGCGCACGATGAGCGGGACTTTGAGTTTTGTAAGCAGTATGGGATTGCTATTCGGCCGGTGATTCGTCCAACAGATGGTGAGCTGGCTGAGGCTACAACTGCGTTCACTGACGACGGGATTGTTGAGAATTCGGGGCCATATTCCGGGCTTTCGAGCGAGGACGCGCGGCGCGTTATGACCGGCAAGGCCGAGGCTGAAGGGTTCGGCAAGGCCGCCGTTACTTATCGTATTAAGGATTGGGGCATCTCGCGGCAGCGCTATTGGGGCACGCCGATTCCAGTTATCCACTGTCCGAAGTGCGGCATCGTTCCGGTGCCGGAGCGGGATCTGCCGGTCGTGTTGCCGCTCAAGGTTCCGATCACCGGCAAGGGGCGGTCGCCGCTGGTGAACGTTCCAGAGTTCATGAACGTGAAGTGTCCCAAGTGCGGCGAGGATGCCCAGCGCGAGAGCGACACCATGGATACGTTTGTCGATTCCTCGTGGTATTTCTATCGCTATTGCGATCCGCAGAACTCGGGCGCGCCGTTCGATTCATCCAAGATTGCCTACTGGTTTCCGATCGATCAATACATCGGCGGCGTCGAGCACGCGATTCTGCATTTGATCTACTCGCGGTTTTGGACTAGGGTGATGCGCGACCTGGGTCTGGTCGGCAACAGCGAACCGGCGCGGCGGCTGTTCACGCAGGGGATGGTGATCAAGGACGGCGCGAAGATGTCGAAATCGAGAGGGAACGTCGTCAGCGCCGACCAGATGATTGAGCGCTTCGGCGCCGACACAGGCCGGCTCTTCGAGCTTTTTGCCGCGCCGCCTGAAAAGGAAATGGATTGGACGGATGCCGGAGCTAACGGCGCGTATGCGTTTCTGGGCCGCGTTTATCGTTTCGTGACGCGCAATGTTGGGCAGACATCGGGGGGATCGGGCGAGGCCGACCGAAAAGTTTTGCGTAAGCTGCACCAAACCATTTCCAAGATCACGGACGACTTCGAGAGCCGCTGGCATTTCAATACGTCCATCGCGGCGTTGATGGAGCTGATGAACGAAGTGACTGCCGCGGAGAAGCAGATTTCCGCGGCCGTGATGGCTGACGTGCTGGAGAAACTGACGCTGTTGCTGGCGCCGTTCGCGCCGTATATTGCCGAGGAGCTTTGGGAAGAGCAGGGGCGTACGGGTCCGGTGTTCAAGCATGCCTGGCCGGTTTCCGATCCGGAATTGGCGCGGGAAGATGAGGCCGAGGTGGTGATCCAGGTGAATGGCAAGGTGCGCGGCCGGATCGCGGTGGCGTTTGGAACGTCGCGGGAGACGCTGCAACAGAATGCTTTGGACGACGGCAAGATCAAGGCGCTGCTGGATGGCAAGCAGGTGGTGAAGGTGATTGTGGTGCCGGACAAGCTGGTGAATATCGTTGTGAAGTAGCTGGGCGTGATACTTTGCTGGTTTCCGCCACTCTGTATTGGGATAAGCTATTTCATATCGGATACGGAGGCGTCCAGATGTTCAAAATACTGTTCTCCCTTGCAGGTCTTTCAGTTTCCGCTTCGCTATTTGCCCAACCCCTGATCGCGCCCAAAGGAATCGTAAACGCCGCCAGTTTCATGGCGCCTAGTCTCGGCGGGGGGGCCATTGCGCGCGGTTCTATCTTCACTTTATTCGGATCCAGGATTGGACCCGATTCCAGTCCTTCCTTGGCGTTCCCGCTGTCGACTAGTTTGGGCGGCGTTTCCGTAAAGGTGATTCCGATCTCCGGCAGCCCCGTGGACGCTTTTCCGATCTTCGTGAGCGCCTCGCAAATCAACGCCATCATGCCCTCGAATGTCGCGCTCGGAATGGCGTCCGTCCAGGTCACGTTCAACAACGCCCGGAGCAACATGGGGCCGGTCAGGATCGTCAACAGCAGTCTGGGGATATTCGCGGTGCGGGCCGGGATGGGGCCGGGAATCTTTTTCAACTTTATCTCGCAGTCGCAGCAGCCGTTGAATGCACCGGCCGTGACGGCCGCTCCCGGCCAGGTTGTCACACTGTACGGAACGGGTTTGGGGCCGGTGAGTTTTGCGGACAACGTTGCGCCCACGGCCGGGAATCTTCCCATCCAGACCGAGGTGTTCGTCGGCGGAAAATCGGCCAGCGTGCAGTATAACGGGCGCACCCCCTGTTGTTCCGGCGTGGATCAGATTGTGTTCACCACACCACCGGACGCACCCCTTGGATGTTACGTTCCGGTAACCGTGCGAACCGCGGGCACAACCTCGAGCAACACCGTCACCATGGCCATCGCGAACAATGGCTCGAGCTGTTCGGACCCTGGCAATCCGCTGTCGCAGAGCATCATCAACGGAGGGAAATTCGGGGCGGTCGTGCTGGCGCGAACGAACATGCATGAGGACCTTGGTTTGAAGGCGCCCGTCGATATAACGATCGACAACGCCGTGGTGAACCTGCGGCAGGAAAAAGGCGACCCACTCGCGTTCAATCCGCTTTTCTCGTATCCGCCGGCCGGCTCGTGCACGGTTTACACGGCGTCCGTCGATTTGTTCGGCAGCGATAATCTGCCGCTCACCGCCACCACCGGAAAGTATCTCGACGCCGGCAGCTCAATGTTCAAGTTGCAGGGATTGAGCGGCACGCGGGACATCATGCCTTCCATCTCGCCGCTGAATCCGATTTTCAATTTCTGGCAGTTCGGCAAGAATATTCCCAATTCCGGCTTGCGCGATTCCACGCTTTTGACCACTGGAGACTTTACTCTGCGAGTGAACGGCGGCGCGGACGTCGGCCAGTTTCAGGCGACGATTACCAACCCTTCGCCGCTCTCCTGGACGAATCGCGATCAGGCAGCCAACGTCATACGCACGCAACCGCTCACCATCAACTGGAGCGGCGGACCGCCCAATGTGCCGGTTGCGATTCTGGGCGCGAACGTCGATATACCGACCAACTCCACCGGCTTGTTCTTCTGCGTCGCGCCGGCGGGATCGACCAGCTTTGCCGTACCACCTTATGTATTGGCCAACGTTCCAGCTACCCGCTCGCGGCCCATTGCGTCCAAGGGAGTGCTTTTCGTTGGAGCCATGACGCTGGCCTCGCCCAGCAACTTTAGCGCCCCTGGCCTCGATCTGGGAGTAGCCGCGGCGACAACCTTCTCCGCCCGGCCGGTGATTTTCAAGTAGGAGATCTTATGAAACGGAAAACAACTGCCGCAATACTAGCGATACCGCTGACGGGATTCGTGCTGCTCACCACGGGCTGCGACGAAGTGGTTAATTTGCTGGACCCGCGTTTCTCCTTTCACCACGATCCGCGGCCGTTCGTCACCATCATCAACGCGGAAGATCCCACCAACGGCAAGCTTGTCCGGGTGCAATTCAACCGCTTCGGAACGGGCTACAAGGTTTATCAGTCCAGCGTACGAATTCCCGGCCGTCGAACCGGCAACAAGCCGGGCGATCCGAGATTCGGCGGCGGCACCCTCGACCCCGATCCCGACGAACACGACATGTGCCCGGACCTCTGGCCGGACCCGGACGACGAAATCCCGCTTCCGGATCCGCCCCTGCCCATGCCGGATTATCCCGATGAAGATCCCTTCGACGGCCTGCCGGATCCTCCGCCCTTCGATCCCGACGATCTCGAGTTCACCAACTTGTCGGATGGAACTGAAACGATCGTCGATACCGGCGGCACCGACAATGCGGTTCCAGCAGCCAGTCCCGAGTCCGCCGTGCTGGGCATTCTCAACCTCGGCGCACTGCCGGCTGGAATCGGGTCCAGCGCGGACGAATCGATAACGCTCGTGGCCATGAACGGCGAGGACAGCGTAAAAATCATCCAGAACAGAACGGTGGTGGGGACCATCCCGCTTCCGGGCGGCACGCAACCGTACGGCATCGCCGTCTCGCAGGACGGCACACGGGCGTACGTCACAAGTTTTATACGCAGCGGCGGCGCGGTGCTGGCGCTGGACGTTCCGAACCGCAAGGTGATCGCCAATATCTCGATCGGCAATTTCCCGGCGGCCGTCCGGCTTACTCCGGATGAGTCACAGGTTTGGGCGACGGCCTTCTTTGACGACAGCGTTTATATTATCGACACGCTGACCAACACGCTGTCCACGCGCGTGACCGGCATGTTCAATGCCTGGGGGATCGCGTTTAATCCGAACGGCACGCGAGCTTATGTTACGGGGGCCACCGACACCGCCGGGAGCCTGTATGTGGTCGATACTTCTACATACAAAGTAATTGCCACCGTGCCAGTGGGTGACCGGCCGAGATGGGTGCGGGTGAGCAATACGGGCCGGCACGTGTTTGTGGTGAATCACAATTCGAATTACGTTTCGCAAGTGGATGCGCGGACTAACAAGCTGATCCGCAACATTGTGGTGGGCCCGCAGGCGGAGGCAATCCGGTTTGTGAAGTAATATGTGGGGCAGGATTCCATCCTGCCCCACAAAAATTAGTCGTAGCGTAGGACTACCATTGGATCTACTTTCGATGCGCGGCGGGATGGGACGTAGGACGCCGCTATGCCGGCTATGGTCAACAGCATTATGATGCCGGCGTAGGT
>DATDHK010000278.1:0-1832 GCA_036521635.1 Bryobacteraceae bacterium
CGTGCCGGATGGCAAGTACTCGAGCTGGCGCACCGGCGGGGGCTTCCAAATATCCAGAATTCTAAAAAACAAAAAAGCCGCGAGCCAGCTTTTCCAATTCAATGTGGACGCGCCCGCCAGTGTGACCCACTGGCCGACCACTTCGTCCACAACAACCAGGCGCGGATCCTTCTTGCCCACTTCTCTCGCAACCACGCCGGCCGCCCAGATTCCAGGGACCAGCAGAAGCCCGCTCAAGACCAAAAAAGTTACCCGGCCCGAGCCGGCATAGACATGCAGCACAAATGCAATTGCGATGGCGGCTAGCGAGCCTGCGGTGCCCGGAGCGATGGGAACGTAGCCGCATCCGAACCAGGTGGCGATGGCGCGGGCCAGTCCTGCCTTCATATGTTTGTGGGGCAGGTTGGTAACCTGCGGCCGATTGGCAATCGGCCCGTGAGTAATTCCGAATCCAGACCAGCCGGATTACCAATCCGCCGCAGGTTACCAACCTGCCCCACATTAGTCGTCATGGGGTTCTTCGTCCGGTTGAATCGGTGTGGAGACGATGTACTTTTCGCTGGCCCAATTGCCCAGGTCGATAATCTTGCAACGCTCGCTGCAAAACGGGTAGAACTCGTTAGCGAGGGTGGTTTCTTTTTTGCAGATCGGGCACTTCATCGCGTCGCGGCAAGGATCGGGAAAGGTTCTGGCCGTACTGCTACGGCGCCCATTGGCGAATCGATCAGCCCGCCGATCAAGTCGTAATCGTGCGCCTCGGTGATGCGCATGCGCCGGATCTCACCCGTGCTCGGCGGCGCGTCGCCGAAATCGTTGATGTAGCAGATTCCATCGATCTCCGGCGCCTGCGTAGACATGCGCGCCTGCCACAGCAGGTCGGTTTCTTCGGACGGCCCTTCCACCAGAACGTCAACTTCCTGGCCGACCATCTTGCGATTGCGAGCCTGCGAAATGCGGCGTTGCAGGGCCATCAATTTGCGCTTGCGATTGTAAATAGCGCGCGCGTCCACTTTTCCATCCAGGTGAAAACTGGCGCTGGTTTCTTCGTCGGAATAAGAGAACACACCCAGCCGGTCTAAATTCGCAGCCTTCACAAAGTCGCACAGAATTTCGAAATCCGCTTCGGTCTCGCCGGGAAATCCGACGATCAGGCTGGTGCGAATGGCGACGCCGGGGATAGTGGCGCGGATTCGCTCCAGCAGCTTCAGGAAGAAATCGCCATGCGAGCCACGCTTCATGCGCTTCAGCATAGCCGCGCTGGCGTGCTGCAGCGGCATGTCGATATATTTCACCAGGGCCTTGTGTTCCGCGATGGTGTCCAGCAGTTTTTGAGTGATACGATTTGGATAGCAGTAGAGAAAACGAACCCATTTCTCAAATGGCGTTTCGATGCGCGCCAACCGCGCCATCAATTGCGCGAGGCCATCCTTGATTCCCAGATCTTCGCCGTAGGACGTGGTGTCCTGACCAATCAGATTGATCTCGCGTACGCCCTGCGCGAACATCCGCGTAGCCTCAACCACCACGGACTCAAAACGCCGGCTACGGAACGCCCCCCGGAATTGCGGAATCACACAGAACGAACACGGATGATCGCAGCCCTCCGCAATCTTGATGTACGTATAGTGCCGCGCCGTGGAAAGAACACGCGGCGTCAGGTCGTGATAGAGATAGGGCTCGAAAGGATTCGGGGCGGCTTCGCCATCCTCGCAAAGCGCTACGATGCTCTGCAGTTCATTGGTCCCTAAAACCGCATCCACCTCCGGAATGTCCTGCTGGATTTGGGCGCGATACCGCTCCACCAAACAGCCCGCCACAATCAGCTTGCGGGC
>DATDHK010000279.1:0-34179 GCA_036521635.1 Bryobacteraceae bacterium
ACATGTAATTCGGCGTGCCCATCATGACGCCGCTCTGGGTCATCTGCTGCGAAAGAATCTTGGCCACTCCAAAATCGGTGATCTTGGCCAGCGTCCCGTCGTGGATCAGAATGTTAGCGGGCTTGATATCGCGATGCACGATCCCTTTTTTGTGTGCGTAATCGAGCGCGATGGCGGTCTGCCGGAAGATCCCGAGCAGCCCATCTTTGTCCAGCGCCTCGCGCCCATTCAGTATCTTTTCAAGCGACGGACCATCCACGAACTCCATGAAGATGTACGCCAGCCCGTTTTCCTCGGCGATGTCGTAGATGGTGACGATGTTGGGATGCGAAAGTATACCGGCGGACTGCGCCTCGCGAAACAGCCGCTCGCGCAATCGCTCGCGCTCGGTTTCGTCCGTAAAGTCCAACAGGCGGATCGTTTTTATGGCGATGACGCGCCCAATGGCCGGGTCCTGAGCCCGATAAACGACCCCGGTGGCGCCCCGTCCAAGTTCATCCTGTATTCGGTATCGGCCGATCTGCTCCACGGCTCTCCACTTGTGTGGCTATTTTAACAGGATGATAGAGTTTGGCGTTTATAGCCGCATTCCGCGTTTACAGCCACATTCCGAGCCGCGACCATAGGGAGCGGTTATTTAGAATCATTGCACCGCCGCCAGCCCAATCCTCTGCCGCAACGATTGAAATCTCGCATCCCCCCTCAAGCTGTCAAACTCAGGATTCAGCAAATTCATCGGCAGCGACGTATCGCGAACCTCCAGCGCCTTTTCAAGCTGCATGAGGGCCTGCTCCGCATCGCCCAATCCGCAGTAAATCGCCGCCAGACTCACCGGCGAAACAAACTGAGACTCCCCGCCACCGGCCAGCGCCGCGATCTCCTGCAACGCCTCATCCCGCCGCCCGGCCATCGCATAGCAGTAGCCCAAGTGCCCGTGCAGCAACGAGCCGCACTTCATATTGCTGGCGTTCGTGAAGTGCGCGATCGCGTCCGCGAACCTCCCCTTGCCGGCGTAAGCCAGGCCCAAACCCAAGTGCGATAATCCATAATCCGGCGCCAATTGTGCGATCAAAAGATGCTGCGAGATCGCCTCATCGAAGCGCCGGCTTACCCCATACAGCCACCCCAGAACGAAATTCGGAAACAGCGCCGCCGGGTCCAACTCCAAAGCACGCTCCACTTCCCCAACAGCCAAATCCAACATTCCGCGGCATGCGAGCTGCAGCCCATAAGCGATATGGCTGATAGGATCGTGATTATCCAGTTGAATCGAGCGTTGCAACTCCTGCTCGCCCGCCTCCCAATTCCAATCGAGTAGCGATAACACCGAACCCAGGCCAACGTGCGCCTCGGGCAAAAGAGCGTCCAACGAGGCGGCCTTTTGTGCAGCCTCCTTCATGTGCACGCCGGCTTCATCGGGCGCCATTCCAAACATGGAGCTCACCAGCAGCGCTTCCGCCAGCGCAGCCCAGGCCGCCGCGTAGTTCCCGTCGGACTCAACCGCCTTCGTAAAACATCCCACGCTGTTCCGGATGCTCTCCGGCGTGGCCAGCTTCCATTGGTAGCGGCCCTGCAAATAGAAATCCCGGCTGCCTTTGCCGGCGGCCTGTCGCCGCCCCGCAATGGAATCGCTCGACGCAGCCGCCAGATCGCGAATCAGCGATTGGACCAATTGTTCCACGCAGGCCATATCCTGGAATTGGCAGTCGGCCGCCTCGGACCAAATGTAGGAGCCATCCGCCGACTGTTGCAGTTGCAGCATCAGATGAATGCCGCCGGGATGAAATTCCAGCGTGCCTTCCAGCACGTAGTCCGCCTTCAGCGAGCGCGCCGAATGTCCATTCCCATTCGATTCGTGGCTGGAATCCACTTGCGGCTTCGCGATGACTTGAAAGCAGCCCTCCTTGATCAGCACATGCGCCAGCCGCCGTTGGATTTCGTCGGCCACGGAGCTCGCGTCCGCTGTGGAATTGGTGAAAGTGAATGGGGCGATTTCGATGACCCGTTTCAGCGCCGGAGCGGCCGGGGATGGACTGGCGTTGCGATACTCGAAGGAGGGAACGTAGCTGCCCTTGCGCAGCACAATGTGGACTTGATCGTCTCTTCCCTCCAGCCGATAGTAATCTTCCAGCTTGCTCCGCAGCCGGCGCGCTTCCACGCGAACGATGGAATCGACCCGCGGATCGAAAATTTCACGCCGGTCGAATACCTCGATGCCAATGAGGTACTCCTTTAGCCGGTGTGGTTGGCCGAGGAGGCTTTCCTCGACGATGAACTGCAGGAACCGGCGAATTCTATGGGACTGTATGAAGGCCCGGCTACGCAGAATCTGCTCCAGTTCCGACTTGATATCCGCGGCGGGAATACCGTTCAAAGTTGCCGCAAGCGTTTCTTCTGGTCGATTTAATAAGGCGGATTCGTACATCTCATTAGTACGACACCATTTTGAACTAACCTGTTACATATGAATCTTTTGGTATTGAACGTGCATGGCCAAGCGTAAGAAGTACAACGTGACCAAGGCAATCAAGGCCATCGCGCGCGAGCGCGTAGGCACGGTGCCCGCCCAGAAAGTCATCGTGCCCAAAACCCAAAGAAAGCGCCCAAAACACAAAAAGCCAATCCACCCGGAAGACCTCTAAACCGGAAGAGGTGGCGCAGACGATCGTCTTTCGTCGTCTGCGGGCAATCGGGCGACTAGCCCCAAGTTGCAGAAGTTCCAGTGCTAAACTCGGCCAGACCGCTCCCTCAGGGTCGCGGCTCAGTCAGCCTTTCCGAGCCGCGACCGTAAGGGAGCGGTCTGACGCTAACTTCTGCAATTTGGTACTAGCCGTACGGTGTCTCAGCCAAGCTTGGGACGGCGAGGAAGATGCCCTCTACGACTATCTATAGGCGCCAAGTCGTCGTGGTGAATGTCCAGTTCAGCGGCCACCTCGGTGCTGGTGCTCAGCGCAGACGCGTTTCACAAAAAACTGCCAGACTTAATTGTCTGCCCGATCAGCAGCCAGCCGCGCTTCTATAACCGGCCTGGCGGCGGCGATCATCTTTTGCAGCACTGGAAAAGCGTAGGCTTGCGCTATCCCAGCACGGCTCGACTCTCGAATCTCATGGCGGTTGAGAAGCGCCTCATCAAACGTGCGCTGGCTCCGCTCCACGCCGACGATCTGGCCCGGATCGAGCAAGGGCTGCGCAAGGTCTTCAGCCTTTAAGACGGTTTGGACCGCTCCCTGACGGTCGCGGCTCGGTTTGTTTTGGCTGGGCAAGAATAATAAAATGTCACGTTTTCACCCGATTTGTCACTTATGATTTAGTAGGGAGGACTGGCACATGTTGCGAAATTGTTGGCGCGCCGCGATTTTTTTCTTGATCGCGTTTCAATCGGGCTATGCCCAAAAGCCATGGTTTTTACAGAACCGGGGCTACTACGATCCCGTCTTGGCGGAGCCGCGCGCGGCCCTCACGCAAGTGCTCTTCCCAGGCATCGCCAGCTCGTTTCCCTTTGCCGTAAACCCGGGCCGGGGCGTGGTCTGGGATATCAGCGTGGGGAAAGAAATTCCCGTTCTTGGATTTGAGAGCAATCAGACCCAATCGCCGGCCGGCGTTCCGGCCGGATCTTGGGGATTCGGATTGTGGTTCCCGCTGAGTTTCCACATGATTGAAGATCTCGGAAAGGACCCTTCCAACCCGATCCTCAACACCGACTACCGCTTCAGCGGAATGCTGAAGGCGCAGTATGGTTTGGGAGACGCCGGAAAGCTGGTCGACTCGCGCATCGGATTGAGATTCCAGTTCGGTCACGAGAGCACCCACATTGGCGATGAGTTTACGCTCGGCGCCTTGCGCACGCATCCGAACGATTTCCTGCGCGTGAACGTGAGCTATGAGTATTACGATTTCGGCGCGTCCTTTGAACCAAACTTTGGAAAGGGAGGGCGTTACCGGCTAAAACTCCGGGGCGGCAATATCTGGCTCTGGCATCCCGATAACGGCTGGTACAGCCGCGATCTGCTCCAGCCTTTCGGCCAGTTCATCGCCGGCTCCAAGCGAAACCACGAACCCTATGGCCAGGTGGAGCTATTGACGCCGTCGCCTTGGACCAAGCTCAACTTCATCGTGTCCGCCGATATCCGGGACCGGACCATCTACCAATACAATCGCGTGCCCACCGCCGCCTTCGTCAATCCCGACGAGCCTACGCAGGTGTCGCTCAACACCATGGTGGGCGTCCGGCAACAACACCTGGGCACCGGGCGGCTGGGACTCATTTCGCCGACGTATTTTATTCGCTACTATCATGGCGTCAATCCCAACGGCCAATTTCGGAGCCAGAAAAACTTCCAATTGATCGGCTTCGGCGTTCAATTGGGTTTCTAGCGGACAGGAGCAGCTAATGATTGATCCGACATTCTACGAAAGCCGCGTGGTGCTGGCTTTATTCGCGCAGGCCAACCCGGGCAATTTGAATCCATCGTCGGCCGATATCGCGAGCTTCGACGACCAATTGAAGAGCGCGAGCGAGACGACGCTGCTGCATGTGATGGGGCAGTTCGGTATTGCGATCGACAGGGCCAATAAGTCGCAGATCCTGCTTTATCAGCCGGGCATGCCCGGAGACACGCCCACCATGCAGATCGAGAATGCCTGCACGTTCTTCCAGAACACCGGGGGCATCCAGCCGTAAGGCGACTTTAGGCTTATCATGGGAGCGTAAAGGTACTGATTCTGGCAACGCCCCCCTTCAAGCCGCTTGAGGAAATGAGCGAGCCGGAAGTGCGCGCGTGGAAGGACTGGCTGCTGGAGGAGGGGCGGCGGGCACGACCGGTCGACTGGGGACGTATGCCTCAAACGCTGGTGGGGCACAGCGGGCTCGTTAGAGCTGTGGCAGTTACGGCTGATAGCAAGGTTATATCGGGGCACGCGGACGGCACGCTCAATGTCTGGGACTTGGCCACCGGCGCCTTGCTCCATACCCTCGAAAGTCACACCTATTTGCTGGAGGATGTGGCGGTCACTGCCGATGGCCGGGTCGTGTCGGCAGACAGGGACGGCGCCCTCAAGGTCTGGGACTTGGCCACTGGCGCGTTGCTCTACACCCTCGAAGGTCACACCCATCCGGTCTTCGCTGTGGCGGTGACGGCCGATGGCCAGGCTGTGTCGGCTTCGTTGGACCACACGCTCAAGGTCTGGGACTTGGCCACCGGCGCCTTGCACCACACGCTTGAAGGTCACACCGATTGGGTCGTCGCTGTGGCGGTGACGGCCGATGGCCAGGCGGTGTCGGCTTCCCATGACCACACGCTCAAGGTCTGGGACTTGGCAACTGGCGCGTTGCTCCACACCCTCGCAGGTCACACCAATCCGGTCTTCGCTGTGGCGGTGACGGCCGATGGCCAGGCTGTGTCGGCTTCCCATGACCACACGCTCAAGGTCTGGGACTTGGCCACTGGCGCGTTGCTCCACACCCTCGAAGGTCACACCAATCCGGTCTTCGCTGTGGCGGTGACGGCCGATGGCCAGGCTGTGTCGGCTTCGTCGGACCACACGCTCAAGGTCTGGGACTTGGCCACCGGCGACTTGCTCCAGACTCTCGAAGGTCACACCGCTCTGGTCCTCGCTATGGCGGTCACGGCTGACGGCAAGGCTGTGTCGGCTTTGTCGGACAACACTCTCAAGGTCTGGGATTTGGCCAGCGGCGTTTTGCTCCGAACTTTTGCCTGCGGTGATATCTACAAAGCGGCGGTCACTCCGGACGGAAGAGTGGTCGCGGCTTCTGCGGACGGCACGCTCAAGGTGTGGACGCTAGCGGTCCCGGTCTCCGAATCGGAGTACGATTATATGCCGCTGCTCAACAGAGTGATCGAGCGCAGCGCCGACGGAAAGCGGTACATCGTCGGTGTGCGCAATGCCGAGCTTCAGCGGCTACAGGAGTTGAAAGACGAAGGGAAATCCGGTTTCCTCCCGCGCCTTCGTGAGCTGCCTTCCCATTAGGCATGGACCGCAAACCGACGCTTTGCATCGTTGCGGGTCCGAACGGCTCCGGCAAAACATCGTTCTACGAACAATTCCTGAGGCGACAATTTCCACGATGGGTCAATGCAGACGAGATCGGCCGGACCCTCACTCACATTGCGGAAAGCAAGCGGGACTTGGCGGCCGCAAGGCTGGCCGAGGAACAAAGAGAGCGGCTGATTGCCGAGCGCGCCACATTCGCCTTCGAGACCGTGTTCAGCAGAACGGATCATTGGATCGATTTCCTCCGCCGCGCAAAGCAGCTTGGATACCGCCTGGAGCTTTTCTTCCTGTGCACCGCCGACCCTGTTATGAATGCGGCCCGCGTGAAGACGCGGATGGGCCGTGGCGGACACGTCGTATCGCTCGACAGAGTAGTGGCGCGATATCCAGGCTCGATTCGGACCGCTCTGGAAGCGAGGAAGATCGTCGAGGAGCTATGGCTCTACGACAATACAGAATGGAATTACACCCCGCTCTTGTTGGGTTGGTGGGAAGACCAACAGGCCAAGCACGCCGCGGAGTCCGTGCCGCGCTGGGCAGAGCCGTTTTTCTCTGGATGACACCCTACCGCACCGAGATCGACACCGGCGTACTCTGCTGCCCGGCCACCGAAATTTGCAGGGGCACGTCATTGCCCGGCGTTAGGCCACCCGGCACTCTCGCATTCACTTGATATAGTCCCGCGAATCCTGGGGCCAAACCGGCGAAGTCGACACCGGCCGGCTGCCCTCCCATCTTGACCGTGACCGTATTAACCGTCATCGACAGTACCGCCGCGCTGCCCGCTATCACCGGCGGATTCACGTCGCCCAGCCCGGCGCAGAAAATCACCAACACGTCGTTGGCGCTCGCTGGATTACTCGCATCCACCAGGCTGCCATTCGGCTTGGTCACCGCGAACACGGCCGGCTGCGCGAGCGCGATCAATACCGGTTCCGGCACTGAAACCGCCGTGCCGTTAATCACGATTATTTGTTGCGTCGAGTTTGAGGGCACATCGTACGGGACCACCGCGTTGATTTGACCGTCGGACACGTATTGCAAGGGCATTTTTCGTCCCCCGAGAATTACTTGAGTGCTGCCAAGCTGGGTCGTAAACGGAAGCACGTTGGCCATTCCGACCGCATTGCTCAAATGGATTCCATAAATGGAGATGAAGCTGCCCGGCGCGAGCGGCTGAAATCCGCTGGACTTCGCGGCGCTCACCACGCCACCGGCTCCGATGGATGGCGTTGTCGGATTCGCTTGCGAGGACCCGCCGATGACCTGCGTGCCTTCCAGCACCGGCGAAACTTGTTGCGCTTTTCCGGTTACCGTAACTTGCGTACTGGTCGATCGCGGCTGCCACGTGGCGCTCCAGCGTCCGTCGCGTAAGGAAGCCAGCGAAAGCGGCGGATCGCCGGAGGAGAACGAAGCCACCACATTGCCGGTAGTCATCGGCGTTCCACAATCGTCGACGACGGTAATTTCGATCAGCGTCGGCCACGCGGCCACCACCGTAAAATTGGATCCGAGCTGCGTGAACACGGGCAACAGCTTGGTCGGCGTACAGCCCGCGGCCAGCGGCGCGGCCGCCGTACCCTGTTCAATTGCGTTGGCCGATCCCGCTGGGATTACGACCAGCAGCACGGCGATCTTGCGGACGGTCTGGTTCTCGGCGAAGAACAAAGTCAGCTCGCCGCGATAGGCTCCAACCGCCAGGCCCGTGATATTTGCCTGCACGGAAATCTGCGCGGGATTGTTGGCGCTCACGATGCCGCTCGCCGGTTGCACCGTGAAAAAGGTCTTGCCATTTTCGCTGAAGGCGGTCGAGCTAAAGGTCAGCGCCCTGGTGGATGGATTGGTGATCTTCACCGTCTTGGCCGCTGGATTTGCGCCGCCCGCGCGTCCTACGAAGATCAAGCCGGTGGTTTCGAGGAATGCGCCGAGGTCGGCGCCGGCGGGCGCGATATTCAGAACCACGGATGCGGTCTGCGGTGAATTGGAAATACCGGGGCCGGAGAATTGCACTTGGCCGTAGTAGTCGCCCGGCGCGAGGCCCGCGGGATTGATGCTGACCGTCACGATGGCCGGCGAAGACGCGTCGGCGCGTCCGGATGTGGGCGATGCTGTCAACCAGCCTTGCCCGCCCGACACCGTGGAAGTGGACACCGTGAAGCTCAACGCGCCCGAGCCGCTGTTCAATATCGTGATGGTCTGCGGAGCAGGTGCGCCGCCGCCGCTGACTGTTTGGAAACGGAACCCGCTGGAGGAAAGCTGAAGCTGCTGTTGGCCGCCGCCGACGGTGGCGACAACCGGGATATCGATGCGCTGCGCGGAGGGAGCGGTGGTAATGGTGACGGTTCCCGTATACGTTCCGGCGGCCAAGTTACTCGCATCCACGACCGCCATTACAGATCCACTGCCGAACGGGCTCACGATTCCGCTGGAGGGAGATGCCGACAGCCAGTTGCCGCCCGCGAGCGTGGTTGCGGTGGCCGTAAAAGTTTGGGCCACGCCGCTGTGATTCGCGATGGCGATGGTCTGCGGCGCGCTGGCGGCGCCGCCTTGCAACAACGCGAAATTCAGATTCGGAATATTGATGGAGATCGGGGGGCCGTTGTAGCCGGTGATATTTATCGAGAGCGGAAATGGAATGCTAAACGAGAAATCCTGGCCGCCGCCGGTGATCGTATATTCAAGACTTACGGTGAAGCTATAGGGCCCGGCAGTAGTCGGCGTCCCGCTGATTGCCGCGTTCGTTGCGATAGTCAAACCTGGAGGCAAGGTTCCTCCGGTAAGCTTGAAATCGTAGGAAAAGGTAACGCCTTCAGCCGGCATGGACCCGATCTGACCCAGGATCGCGTTCAATCCAAAATCGCAGGCGCAAAAGTACGGAACGCCCACGGTGCCGTCTGGAGCCGGTTGTGCGCTCAACGGAATCGCGCAGGCACAAAGAATCAGGAAGACGATGGAGATAAATTTTGACATGTTGTTGTTATGAATCGCGGGAAGACTACTTGTCTTTTATTAAACCACGTCTTGAAGTCTCGCCAGAACCGCCGGTGAAACGTTGCGCCCACACAAAATGATCACCGCGCGCTTGCCTGCATAGCTGCCGGCCTCTTTCAGGAATGCAGCCACGGCAACCGCGGCCGCGCCCTCGATCAGCCAATGCTCCGTCTCGAGAATCAGACGCATCGCCGACAGGATACTGGCTTCCGAAACAAGCACGCTTCGGTCGATTACGTTTTTGCACAGTTCGAGAGTGATTGATTCCGGTTCCAGGCCGCCGGCGGTGCTTTCGGAAAGCGTCGGCTGCTCGGGAACGTCAATGACGCGGCCGGCTTGAATACATTGTTGCAGCACTGGGGAATTTTCCGGCCAGCAGCCTACGATTTCGGTTTGGGGCGAGACTGATTTGAGATACGCGCCGATTCCGCCGATCAATCCGCCGCCGCCCACCGCGACGAACACTGCATCCATCTTGGGAAGTTGGCGATGGAGTTCAACGCCGATGGTTCCCTGACCGGCGATGACATCGGCGTCGTTGTAGGGCGAGATAAAAACTTTGCCGGATTCTTCGGCGGCGCGGCGTGCGGCCAGTTCGGCATCCAGCGGGTTGTCGCCGGCCGAGCGAACGTGGGCGCCATGATCTTCCATGCGCCGAAGCTTCGCGGGCGACACTTGCGCCGATACATAAACCTCCGCCTCAATCCCGCGCGATTGGGCCGCCGCGGCTACTCCGAGTCCGTGATTGCCGTTGGAAGCAGTGATCACTCCGCGGGCGGCTTGCTCCGGCGTAAGCACGGAAATTTTGTTGGAAGCGCCGCGGAACTTGAACGATCCGGTGTGCTGGAGATGTTCCAGCTTGAGAAAAGCGCCGAGCGGGGATTGTTCGAGCGGCGTCTCTCGAACTATGGAACGTATGCGCTCGTGGGCGGCCACAATGCGATCGGGCCAGTGGGTAAGAGTACTCACCTTTGGAAATACAATAACGTATCTGTCTCCGTCGTGGCGCGCGCACTCCTGCGCAATGCCACTTAGTTTTCCCATTTCCGCACAAAACGGTGGGGCGGGTCCCCTGACCCGCGCCGCGCGCCCTCGCCCGGCTTGTTGAAGTTTTTATCGAAATCCGAAGGCCGGCCAGGGGGCCGGCTCGCGGACGCGGGCGTCCGCCCCACCAAACTAAGTGGCGTATTACGCGAGTGCGGCTTTTGGCACGGCGCCGAATCTTCGCTCGCGCGAGTGGAATTCCGCAACGGCGGTCGACAGATCCGAGGCATTGAAGTCCGGCCACATCACCGGAGTGAAAATCAGTTCCGCGTAGGCGCACTCCCACAGCAGGAAATCGCTCAGCCGTTTCTCGCCGCCGGTTCGGATCACAAGATCGACGTCGCTTGCGCCCAGCGCTTCCGCGAACGCTTCGCGCGTGACCTTGCCCTTCAACCTTTTCGCCGCGTCCAGGATCGCATCGCGCGAAGAGTAGTCCACCGCCAGGCGCAAATGCAGTTTGTTTCCGCCGCGAGTGACTTTTTCGGCCGCCTCGATCTCCGGCAGAACCATGAGCGGCAGGCGATCGCGCCGTCCAATCACGGAAATGCGCACGCCGTTTTCCACGCACTTGTCGCGCTCGCGGCGCAGGTAGGTGTGAAACAGCCGCATCAGCGCCGACACTTCCGAGCGCGGGCGGCGCCAGTTGTCGGATGAAAACGCGTATACGGTAAGACTTCGAATCCCCAGGCCCGGGGCCGACTCGACCGCGCGCCGCAACGCCTCAGAACCGGCGCGATGGCCGGCGATGCGTGGAAGCCCGCGCGCCGTGGCCCAGCGGCCGTTGCCGTCCATAATGATAGCCGCGTGTAAATTATCGTAAGTTCTTTGTTGCATAAAGCCAAACTCCAAAAAAAGAGAGCCTACAGCTCCCGCATAGCGTGAATCAAGGCTTCCATATGATTGAGATATTTCTCCAGCGCCCGGCGTCCGGCCTCGGTCAGGCGATATTCCGTCTTGGGCATGCGGCCTTCAAACGACTTCGTGCAGGCGACGTAATTCGCTTCCTCCAGCTTGCGGGCGTGGACGCTCAGGTTTCCATCGGTCGTTTCCAGCAACTTCTTCAGCTCGTTGAACGTGAGAGATTGGTTCGCGGCCAGGGCGCTCACGATGCCCAGGCGCATGCGCTCATGGATCAACCGGTCCAGATCGGGCAGGGAGTTGCCCCCCGCCACCGCGCGGACGCGTCCACCGGACGGCTTTTCCTGCGCGGATTCTTTTCGAGCAGTATTATGTTTAGCCACCGTACCTCCTGGCAATTATGATTCCGAAAATAAGATGCAGGCCGCCGAATCCGGCGCCGAGAAAGGCCGTCCCCCAGGCCAACGGACAAAATAAAGCCACCGCGCCGATCAGCATGAAACACAGGCCCATTACCGGGACCACGCGCACCGAAAACGTTCCTCCGGTCACCACGCCGGTTCCGTAGAGCAGCAGCCAGGTTCCAGGAATCGCGCCCGTTAATCCGGCGCGGTACAGCACCAATGTAAGCAACGCGCCCACCATCAGCGGCGGCGCAAAACTGAGCAGAAATTTCCGGGCGGGCGCCGAAAGCAGCGGGACTTGCGCGCGATTGGCCTTGCGCATCATCGCCAGCGCGCCGAGAGCGATGGCGAACACGCCTTCGATCAGCCAGGTGGTCAGCCAGCTTTCCTGCGACGACTGGCGCGACGCGATCAAGGTGGCGAACAGGGCGCTGACGCCCATCGCCACGCCGCCCCATCCGGGCACGGCGGTGAAAGAGCCGGCGCGCTCCATGGTGTCGCGAATGAACTTAAGGTTGTCCATCGCGTGGGTGTGCAGCGACACCGGTTCCGGTCGATCCGCCCGAATGGGCTGAACAGAGGCCATGAGGAGATTATACGGGAACTACTTTGTGTTGTAAAGTACCAAATGCGACCTTCCTACAAGCGCCAGTTATTCACCGCAAATCCTATCGATCAGATTCAAAAAGTGTTAGCTGGTCTACTACGGGCCATTCGAGCATCTCGCGCGATTTCATCTTGTGGCGGGCACGCACTTTCTCCACCCGCTCGTGGATCATCTCCGGATAGTGGCCCTTGAGATAGGCATGTTTCTCGAATCGCTCCTTGTAGCGGCGCACCAAGTGCGGGAAGTGTTGCTCCAGGAAGGGGAAGAACACCTGCTGCGCGCAGGGCTTCAGAAACACCGGCCCGGCGCTGAAAGCACAAGCCCCATTCTCCGCGGCCGCCTGGCACACGCGATCCAGGCTGGCCTCGCTGTCGTTGATGAGCGGCATCACCGGATGCGCCAGCACGCTTACGGCTATACCCGCCTCGGACAGCTTTCGGATCGCGCCCAGACGGAGCGCAGGCCGGGGCGCCAGCGGTTCCAGCAAACGCGCCAGCGCTTCGTCCAAAGTGGTGATGGTCATGTGTACGCGAACGGCGTTTCGCTTCGCAATCCGCGCCAGCAGGGCTGCGTCGCGGCCGATCAGGTCCGATTTAGTGGTGATGCCGATCTCGATGCTGCTCTCACCGGCAATCACCTCCAACATTTTGCGGGTGATGCGGAAGCGCCGCTCCGCCGGCTGATAGGGGTCGGTGGCCGTGCCGATCCACACCGATTCGCCGCTCTTTACCTTTTTCAATTCCTGCCGGAACGGCTCGGGCCGGAACCGTTTGGCAAAAATCTTTCGTTCGAAGAGGTTCGGATCGCGCAGCTCCATGAACTCGTGGGCGTAGCGGGCATAACAGTACTTGCAACCGAATTCACAGCCGCGATAGGGATTGATGGTCCACACGAACCGCATCCGCACCCCGGAAGCACGGCCGATAAACCGGCGGGTTTCCAGCTCCAGGTATTCCACCCGCAGCTTGGCCTCGAGCGTAGGGCTCGTGGCAGCCAAACGCGCGATTCCGATGAGTTGCGGGCGAGGGTCATCGTCGAAGAGCATAAACGAACCCAACCTCAGTTTCGCCTTTTCTTCGCCATGAAGTCAAGTAATTTCACCTGGCAAAATACCGAGAAAGTCACAACCTGGGCCGGAGAGCGTCCAACGGGCGAGGCATTTATGCTGGGTTGGGCTTTTGCATTTGTAGCGGCTGCTTTGATCGTCGCGCTGCTGGGCGTGAGCGACACGGCTACCACGTTTGGTGAAATCGCGAAAGTGCTGTTCTGGGTGTTTATAATCGGCTTCGTGTTCAGCCTGGTTATGCACTTTTCGAGGACCCGGGCTTGAACCGGCGGGCAGCCGCCTTACAGCACCAGCCGGGAATCGCCATCGCGGCGCGTGAGACGCTCACGATCCAGAAACTCGAGCAACGGGATGGCGTACTTGCGCGAGATGCCGGTCCAATCCTTGAACTCCGGGACACCGAAGCGGGTCCCTTTTCGGTTTGCTAGCAGTTCGCGCAAAGACTGGATGGCGGAACCGTGAAAAACCAATTCGTCGCTCACGCGGATCAGCCTCTTATCGCGCAGCAGCAATTGCAGGATAGTCCGGGCGCGCGTGGATTCCACGCCGGACTTGCCCAGCACTTCGCCGAGAGCGGGCACGGCGAGGCCAGCCGCGCGGAAGGCGTTCTCAATTTTCGCCGACGCTTCTTCTTCGTCCTGTTTGAGCGAGATTCTGTGGGAGGCAAGACGCACGGTTTCGCCATCGACGGCCAATGTTTTGGCGCGGGCCAGGAGCGCGTCCAACAGCCAAGGCGGCGCGCCGGGCAACTGTTTGCCGCGCAGTTGTTCCTTCGAAAGGCCGGCCAGCAGCGGGTTGTCGCGATGGAATCGCTTGAGCGTTTCGTGGATGCTTTCCAGTTGGGCCGCGATCCACGCCGCATCCAGAATCCAGAACTGCGGCGATTGGATGGCGATCAGCGCCGTGCCTGCGAGGGCCTTCTGAATATCGGCTTCGAGCACTCCGGTGCGCGCGACCAGTTCAGGCATGCCCATTCCATAACGGGACTCGCCGACGAGCCTCGCAATTTTCTCGGACAGCGCGCCCGTTTCGAGAATTTGCAGGCGCTGTATGGAACCTCTGCGGGGCGGGGCAATGTCGAGCACCACGCCGCCGCCGATTGTGATCACCGGCGAGAACATGCGCACGATGAAGCGATCGCCCGGCAGCAAGAGCAGCGGCTCACTCAACAGAAAGCGAACATAGGCGCGGGCGCCGGGTTTCAGCGGGTCCGTGCCTTGCAAGCGGCGCATCTCCGCCTCGACCTCCGCGGCGCCCGCGTGAAAATGAACCGGCGCGCGATGCTTCAGGGGCTTGGCCGAAGGCAGCAGTTCAAAGGAACAATCGATCTGGCGGGTGACATCGAAACGGCCGGATTCCGCCAGCGTCATGCCGCGGCGCAAATGCTCGGCGTCCACTCCGGCCACATTCAAGGCGGTCCGCTGTCCGGCGGTGGCTTGCGCGACACTGGCGGCATGCACCTGAACGCCGCGAACTCGAAGCCGTTCGCGCCCCGGATGGAGCTCCACTTCCTGCTCCACGCGCACGGCGCCCGAAACCAGAGTGCCGGTGACAACAGTCCCGAAGCCGCGCATCGAAAACGCGCGGTCGATGGGCAGGCGAAAATACTGAGAGGCATCTTTTTCGTGAATCGAAGCCGCCAGCTTTTCAATTTCCGCCCGCAGCTCGGCGATGCCCGCGCCGGTGGTGGAGCTGACGGCGATGACAGGAGCGTCTTCTAAAAATGAACCGCGCACAAATTCGTCCACTTCCAGGCGCACCAGTTCGATCAGATCGGGATCGGCCAGATCGGATTTGGTCAGCACTACAATGCCGTGCCGCAGGCCGAGCAGCCGGCAGATGTCAAAATGTTCACGGGTTTGAGGCTTAATGGATTCGTCGGCTGCTATAACAAATAGAACGAGATCGATGCCGCCCACGCCGGCCAGCATGTTTTTGATGAACCTTTCGTGGCCGGGCACGTCTACAAAACCGAGGCGCACATTTTGCGAAATGGCCAGATGCGCGAAGCCCAGGTCAATGGAAATGCCACGCTGCTTCTCTTCTTTTAGGCGGTCGGTGTCGATGCCGGTGAGCGCGCCTACTAGCGCGGTCTTGCCGTGGTCGATGTGGCCGGCGGTGCCGATAATGATGTTTTTCATCTCGACGCTCTTCATCCTAACGCCTCTTGCGGCGCAGAACGGAGAGACGCCGACTTTCAAAACCGGCGTGGCCGATGTGCGCGTGGATGTGATGGCGTCGCAGGGCCAGGATTTGATCAATAGTTTGACCAAGGAAGATTTTGCGGTAACCGACGAGGGCCAGCCGCAATCGATCCTTTCATTCGGTCATGGTGACGAGCCCTTGAATCTGATTCTGCTTTTCGACATCAGCGGCAGCATGCAAAGTCATATCGATCTGATCGCCAAAACGGCGCGGCAGGCGCTGAGTCATTTGCGGCCGGGGGACCGGGTCGCGATTATGGTGTTCGCGAAGACGACCGCCGTGCACCAGGATTTCAGCGACAATCTGGCGGAAACGGCGCGCCAGATTTCGAGCGCGGTGCACGATCACGATGTAGGGGTGACCACGCAGATCAATGCGGCCGTTGTGGACGCGGCGCATTACATGCAGGCGCACGCCGATTCCACGGGCCGGCGGGCGATTCTGATTCTTAGCGACAACTTGAGCACCAGTTTTCAGCTTACCGACGGGCAGGTGATTCGCGAATTGAATAAGGCGGACGCTGTATTCAATGCGATCGTGACGGGGAGGGCCATCCGGCCGAATCCGCCGGGGCCGAGTATGTATCCGAATCGGGACTTCACGCCGGCCAACGTGTTTCATCTCGCGGAGGAAACGGGCGGCGAGTGGGTGAAGGCCGATCATGCGGACGCTTCGTTCAACGATATGATCCAGCGTATTCGGAGCCGCTACATGCTGATTTACCGAGCGCCGGATGCCGCAAAAGGAATGTTCCGGCATATTGGGGTGACACTGACGGCGGATGCAAAGCGGCGATTTCCGTTTGCGGAATTGCGGGCGCGGAGCGGTTACTATGTGGAGTAGCGCGGATTTGGTCTGTTATGGAAAACCGCTGCCTTGCGGTCGCGGCTCGGAAACATCTTAAGTAAGCCCTGCTAACTTTTGGACTGCCTGAAATGTGTCGGCGCCGGCGGCAGCTTTGTCGGGCCGATAGCGCTTCACTCTTGCGAAGCGCAGCGCCAGGCCGCTGGGGTATTTGGAGCTGATCTGAATTTCGTTGAAGGCGATCTCCGCCACTAATTTGGGTTCGACGTAAACGGTGTAATTGTCGCGGCCGATTTCGAGCTTCAGCAGTTCCTGAGTCTGCCATGCCAGCATTTCATCCGTTAGCCCTTTGAATGTTTTGCCCAGCATGGCGAAGCCGCCTTTTTCGGTATCGCGCGCGCCGAGATGCAGATTGCTCAGCCAGCCTTGGCGGCGTCCGTTGCCCCACTCGGCGGCGAGAATCACCAGGTCCAGCGTGCGCGCGCGTTTTACTTTCAGCCAGCTTTGGCCACGGCCGCCCGCCGCGTATTTTGCGTCGATCGCTTTGGCCATGATGCCCTCGTGGCCGCTCTCCAGAGCCTGCTCGAAAAACTGTTCGGCGCGGGCTGCATCCGCAGTCGTGATGTGAGGGATCAGGGATTGCGGCGCCAACTCGCCTAGCGCCGCGAAGCGCCGCGCTTGAGTTTCATCCAGTAGATTCGCGCCGTTCAGGTACAGCAGGTCGAACCAAAACGGAGTCATGGGAAACTGGCTGCGCATGCGTTCGACGTCCAGTTTGCGGCCGAATCTGCGCATGGTTATTTGAAACGGCTGCGGACGGCCGTCCGGCAGCAGACCGATCACTTCGCCATCCAGGATCAGATTCGGCGCCGGAATGGCGCGAACCAGTTCCACCACTTCCGGAACGGCGGCGGTAACATCGTTCAAACTTCGCGAATAGACTGAGACCTCGTCACCGGACTTGTGGACTTGAACGCGAGCACCGTCCAATTTGTATTCGAGCGCGGCTTCGCCCAGGTCCGCCAGCGCGAGCGAGGCATCGTCGGCGGTTCCGGCCAGCATCGGCTGCAAGGGGCGAAACAATTGAACATCGTATTCGCCGAGACCCGCATCGCCTTTTTCGGCAAGGGCCCGCGCCACCACGGCGATGTCGCCGGCCAGCATCACCGCGCGCCGGACACGATCCACGGCGACGCCCGAAGTTTTCGCCAAAGCATCCACCATCACGGCTTCCAGAGCGCCCTGGCGCAATTCGCCGCCCAGCAAACTTGTGAGGAACTGCTGCTCGTCGGCTGTTGCGCGCGAGAACATTTGGCGCAGCAGCCCTACTCGCTGGCTCTGCGATCCAGGGCCGGACATCGCGATGATGGACTGGAATATCCGATCGGCCTCGACGATTTCGAGGCTGGGAATTTCCGCCGCGGCGCCTCTGGAATCGCGCAGCGCTCCGTATCCGATGCCGATGCGTCCTTGGCGGGTCCGTCCGCCGAGAAATGCGGCGACGATCTCAATCTCTTCGGGTTGAAGCTGTCTGAGAAGCTTCGACAACAGGTCGATTTTTTCCAGGCGCTTGGTTGTGCCCGCGACGCGGTTCGAGGTCTCGACGACTGCGGCTAACAGCATGTACGGCTCAGGCGCGCATGCCGCGGAATACGGCGGCGTGTCCGGCAACGATGCGGGCTTCGGCTTCGCGATTCGGTTGCATGTCCCAATTACCCCGCTCGTGCGTGCCTCCGAGAAGGATGCCGTCGCGCCGCGGGAACATGTACAAGCCCGGAGGCTCGGTGGCGTATTCGATCTCGGGTTGCGGGAGCAAAACTGTGAGCTGGCCTTTTATGGGCGTCAGCTCCTGATCGTTGAACAGCGCCTTTGCGCCCAAGCCGGTGCAATTCACAATCACGGATTGCGGAAGCGCAAGCACGTCACGCAGGTCGCGCATTTCCTGAATGAGAATCGTCCCGCCGCCAATTCGAAATTCGCGCACCATCGATTCGAGGTATATCGACGGCTGAATAAACATCGTGTCGAATTGACGGACGTAGGGAAAGGGAAAGGGATGTTCGGCGGGCGCAAGATCGCGAATTTCCGGAATAAGATCGCCGATTGAACTTTCCTTCGAGATCAGGCCAGCGTCAATGACCGGCTCGTTGCTCAACAAGTAGTTGGGCATCCAGCGGATGCCGTAATATTCTCCGATCATTAGCTGGTAACGGCGATAGGCGAAGCGAGAGGCTTCGACGAACTGGGAAAGAAAAGCCGGCGTTGCGTGATCGTAGACGCTGAATGGAAACCATTGCGCGCCGGCGATATTGGAGGTCGTGTCCGGCGGAAGATCTTTCGCATAGATGGTGACTTGGACGCCGTGTTCTTGCAGCAGGCGCGCGGTAGCAAGTCCGACGGCGCCCGCGCCGAGAACGGCCATGCGCGTGGCCGCTGTGGGCAGGGCAAGTTGCACGGCGAGGTGGGCCGTGCCCCAGGAAAGCGTGACGCCTCCGCCGCCGTGTCCGTAATTGTGGACGATGGTCTTGCCTTCCAGGGCCTCCGCTTTTACGACGAAGCCGGACGGGCGAAAAGGCCGCAGACCAACCACGGTCCGGATGATTCTGTCGTTCGACACGTTCACGCGGGGGAGGCGGCGAGCCGGGAAAGGGGCGGCGGGCGTTGGGATGCGGGCGCGGCGCGCGGAGCATGCGGAGGTGAGGGCCAGGGTCGCGAGAAAATGGCGGCGGTCCATGAAGGGTGCGAAGTTTTAGTTTACCGTGCGCTTTGAGTTGGGAAATTTCGTGTGCGCAGATCTAGTTTGGTTCCAGTGCGGCGCTCAGCACCACTATTCCAAGTTCGCGTTTGTCGCCCGGGGTTGGAGCCAGGAATTTATCCAGGCTGAAATCGATTCGATTCGCTCCGGGGTGAATCCAGCTTGCTTCCACGTCGCGAGTGAAGGTATGTTGTCCCGGCTGCCGGTACGTTTCCGGCGCAAGCGTGTGGTCGCCGAGTTTCGCCGTGAGAGTGATTGCGCCGAGCTTTTGAACGATGGAGTCCGGAATGTAGAGTTGAACGGTTAACCTGCTGTTCGCCGGCGGTGAGCCGAGAGTAATTGAGAATTGCCGCTGGGTCCATCGCCAGCCGTTTTCGATGCCGTAGAAGCCATCCAGTTGTTTGGCGGCGCCGTCATCGCCGGTGGACAAGCTGGAAGGGATTTCGTCGGCGCTGGGCGTTCCTTTGCCGATCGAATCGGACTCGATCTCCATGACCTCCGCGAAAGGAACATGATTGCGTTGCTGAAAAATGCGGCGCTGGAGCGCGGGCCGCGCCTGCGCAAGAGTTTTCAGAAAGGCGACGCTCGCCAGCGGGAGCATGCGGTTATTGGGTCCATTCAGTACGAAGATGCCGCCGTCGCGGATCTCTTCGAGCCAGGGGCGATGGAGGCCGCTTTGTTCGGCGGTGGCGTCGCCGAAGATTTCTTGCGTGTGGACCTTACCGTCGGTGAGAACGAAGAGGCTGGTCTGAAATCCCCAATCCAGAATTTTGATGTCTTTGACCGAATGCTTTTCTTCGAGGTAGAGGGCCAGAGGATTTATGCCGTCCGACCACTGACCTACGCCGCCGGTTCTGCGCAGACCTTGGATTGTGGCGGATTGCCAGTACATGGCCGAACCGATGTACACGATGGCCAGCGCGGCCGCAATCAACATTACCGTTCGCGATCGGTTAGCGAGATTCCAGCACACTAGAGCCGCGACTGCGGCGGCGAACGGCATCAGGGCGATCAGATGATGCTCTGACACGGGAGACCTGCTGAGCAACAGCATGCCGCCATAAAATAGAAACACCAAAGCGAGGACGCGCGTGAGACGATTGCGGTCCGTTCGCGTAATTAGAGCGGCCACAACACACACGAGAGCGATGGAGGGAAAAAGCCAGCGCTGCCAACCAGGCATGAAAGGGCCGTCCCACATGGCGCGGCGCTCGCGATCCGCTAACAGCGTTTCGGCGAACATAACCAGCCGCGTGGAGACCCGTTCTTGGAAGGTTCCAGGAGAGTAGAACATGCCGAGCGCTTGCCACGATCCTCCTTTGGAGAGGACTTGGTAGAACAAAAATGGAAACCCGCCGACAACTCCTCCGAGTGCCCAGCGGACCCAATGCGATCCGGGCAGCAGGAGCCGCTTTCCGAGCACAATGACCGCGGCGAAGATGAGTGCGCCAAGCAACCACAAGAAGTTCGACCTGGCCCAAATTCCAAACCCCATAGCCGCGCCGATCCAAAATGCGGCGGCGGCGGTCCGCACTCGAAGGTAATGAGAGATCGCCAGGCAAAGAAGTCCGATGGTGGCGGCGTAAGTGGCGGCGGCGCTGCTGTCGAAAGTCGTCGAGTATAGATATGCCGGATTGATGGCGATTATGGCTGCCGTCAGCGCGGCCGCGGGCGGACTGGCGTGATCTCTAATGAGTTTGGCGAGTCCCCATATTCCAACAAGGGCCAGCAGCATCGACACGACTCTGATCACGCTGGTATGGTGGCGGAAGATCGCGAAGAGTGGAAGGCAAAGATAATCCTTTACAGCGCCGACATAGCGCACGGTCATGATCTGAATGTGCTGGCCGAAGACGCGAACCCAAGTGTCGGGGTCGTGGGGAAGCGACAACTCGTCGGGCGAAATTCTCATTTGAACCGAACCCAACACGAACAGCGCTTCGTCGTTATTCAAGCCGGGCCGTTGGCGAATGGCTAGCGCGGCCAGGAGGCAGTGAATTGCGAGCGCGCAGGGAATTCCCCAGCGCCAAAACTTAGCGGGCATGGGTTCCAATATACCGTTTGCCGGCGACAAACTACGATGGGCTGCGTTACTCGTCATCCAAACTCAGATGATCCTGTAATTTTCCGGCACGCGATTCGTATGGACTGGTATGAAGCCCTGCCTAATATTTTTGCTGGCGATTTGCATCCGGGCCGATCAGCCGGACGCCGCACTCGAGCCGGCGCGCGCCGCGCGAGACTCCGGCGATGCCGTCAGCCTGCGCAAAGGGCTTGCGCACTGGCGCCAGGATGCAAGCTTCGATGGGCGACGCCGGACCGCTTTACTAAATTTCTGGCTGTGCGAGGCGCTGTACGCCAGCAACGATGAGAAGAGCGTGAAACTGGCGGCGCGCGCGGGCTTGGACGCCGCTGAGCAGGCCGTCAAACTGCAGCCCAATTCCTCGGAAGCGCATCGGCTGGTGGGAGATCTTTTGGGCCAATTGATCCCGCACGTGTTCGCCGGGGGCATGCGCTATGGGGCGCGTTCGACACAGGAAATCGAAAAGGCGCTGGAGTTGGATCCAAAAAACGTGGACGCACATATCGCCCGCGCCACCAGCTATTTCTTTACGCCGTCGGCGTTCGGCGGCAGCAAGGAGAAGGCCCTGGAACAGTTGAACCAGGCGCTGGCGTTTGACCCGAAGTCCGACACGGCCCACTTGTGGCTGGCCCAGGTCTACGATGACATAAAGCAGAGAGAGCGCGCTGTTGCGGAACTGGAGGAGGCGCGGCGCATCAATCCCAATCGGGCATACACGCGTTATCTGGCGACGCAGATTGGCGGCGCCAAGTGAAATGCGCGGCCGTTTTTCTGATTGTGTTATCGCTGGCGGCGCAGGACCGGTTCGACTTGCTGGTGCGCGACGATTTCTTCGCTGGGATGTTTGGCGACCGCGAGCGCTTGGACAAAGGGATGAAGTACTGCGAAGAAATTCTGCGCAAGAATCCGAAACACGCCCAGGCTTTGGTGTGGCACGGCAGCGGGCTGATGACGCAGTCGGCTGCCGCTTATGCCGACGGCAAAACGCCGCTCGGCGACAAACTATGGCGGCGCGGGCTATACGAGTGGAATCGCGGCCGCGCGCTTGCGCCGGACGATCTCGGCGTCAAGATTGGACGGTCGGCGCTGCTGATCGGGCTGGCGCAGTCCGGTTACGATCCGGAAGATCGCCAGGGACGCGCATTGCTCGAGAGCGCGGTCCGCGACTATGAAATTGTGTTCGATAAACAGAAGGATTCGCTGGCGAAGCTGTCCGAACATAGCCGGTGCGAATTGTTGTTTGGGCTGGCCGCGGGCTGGAGTCGATTGAGCGACGCGGGCAAGACCAGCTTCTACCTGGAGAGTATCGTGCACAACTGCGGCGGATCGGCGTACGAGACCGAAGCTCGCAAATATTTGAGCCAAACGCCGATGTCGACAATCGACCACAACTGCATCGGATGCCATGTTAATAAGAAGTAGGCTTGCGGAAAGCCGGAGACGAACAGGATCTCGACGAGTTGGTCGCGCGCCTGAAGCGCGGCGATGGCGGTGCGCTCGAAGCGGTCTATCGATTGTTCGGGGGCAAAGTCTTCGGACTGGCGTACCATTTGCTGGCCTCGCGCGAGGCGGCCGAGGACGCGGTGAGCGAAGTGTTTTTGCGGGTGCGCCGGTCCGCCGCGCAATTCGATGGACGAGTGCCGTTCGATCGGTGGCTGCTAAAAATAACCAGCCATTTGTGCGTCGACTGGCTGAGGCGGAGGCGCGTGGAGAGCCGCCTGTTCGAGCCGCCGCAAGATTCCGTTTCGGCGGAGGCTCCTTCGGCTCTGGACAAAATTCTGTTGAACGAGCGCAACGATGCGCTGCGTGATGCTTTGCGGAAACTTCCAGACCGGTATAGGGCGCCTTTGGTGCTACGTTACTATGGCGAATTAAGTTACGACGAGATTGCCGAGCGGCTGGGAATAGATCGCAGCGCTGTTGGAGTGCTGTTGTTTCGGGCCAGGCAGGAACTAAGGCGAATTATGTCGTGTGGGGCAGATTGTTAATCTGCGGCCGGTTGGTAATCGGCCCGGTGGTGGATCCAGAATTACTTACAGGCCGATTTTCAATCGGCGGCAGGTTACCAACCTGCCCCACAGAAGCAGAAGCAGAAATAGTTGAATGTTGATGAAGCAATCCGATTCAGGCTGCTATACGGAAATCCAATTCGCAAGTTATCTGGACGGCGAGATGCCCGGCGTTGAGGCGCATTTGTTGGAGTGTGCGGCGTGCCGGCAGGTTGTTAGTGCGCTGCGCGATGAAAGTGAATCGCTCACAGCCGCGTTAGGTGAGCCGTTGGATGCGCCGGATTGGCTTCGAGTGCGCCCGCCGTCGGCGCCGGTGCTCGTTCGGGATTTGTCTCTCACCGCGGTGCTGTGGCTCCTGTTCCAATGGCTCCCGGAGTGGAATTACCTCCGAGGAATCGTCACGTTATTGCTGCCGGAAATCCTCCGCTCCGCGCGTTGGCTGGATCGCCTGGCGATGGGTCTGTTGTGGGCGGTGGCGATCGGCGCGATTGGATATCTGCTGTCCAGGCGGCGTCAGATCTACAAGGTAGCCGCGCTGCTGGTTATTGCGATAGTTTCGATTCCGGTCCAGGCCATGACGCGGCGGGCGGATCACAATGTTGTGCTGGTTCAAGCCAACGAAACGGTGGACGATTCGCTGGTAGCCGCGGGCGACACGGTGCGGATTGAGGGCACGGTCAACGGCGATCTCATCGCCTTCGCGCGCCGCGTTGAGGTGCGCGGCACAGTGAAGGGATCGCTGATTTCTTTCTCTCAAAATGTCGACGTTCGAGGCGCCGTTGAAGGCAACGTCTATGCGTTCGGACAGACTCTCGACTTCGGCGGTTCGGTGGGACGCAGCGTGTACGCGGGTGCGGAGTCGGTGAATTTTGGCGCGGGCAGCCGCGTTGGTTTTGAAGTTTTGGTGGCGGGCGAAAGGCTGTTGGGCAGAGGTGCAATAGCGCGCGATTTGGCTTTCTTCGGAAGTGAGATGAATCTGGAAGAACCGGCCAAGGTGTCGGGCAAGGTGTCGGCGCATGTTGACGACAAGCGGCGCGTGAAGGTTGCAGCCGGCGTCGCATCGGGTCCGGTTGAGATTCGGGAGCGCCGGCCGCGATGGCAGAGCCCATGGTTTTATTTAGGAGAGTTGCTGGCGTTCGCCGGGGCTTTGGTGGTGGCGTGGGTTGGGTGGCGATTCACACCGCGATTCCTGGCCGCGTGCGTTCAGAGTGCGAGCGCGTGGTGGCGCAGCATCGCGGTGGGAGCGATAGCGGCCGTGACGATTCCGGTGGCGGTGGTGCTGGCGGCGATCACGCGGGTCGGCCTTCCGCTGGCCGCGATCACTCTTGGATTTTTCCTGGTTCTGCTGTACGCCGCCAAGATCGTGATTGGCGCTTACATCGGGAAGGCGCTGCTGCCCGGCCGGCATTTTCTTACGCAATTGGTTCTGGGACTCGCGCTGATTTTCGTGGCTGTGCAGATCCCATTCAGCATTGGAACCGGAGTGCGGATCGTCGTTTTCATAACCGGTCTGGGCGCGTTGTTGTGGGAGTTGGCCAGCCGCATGAGGCTTATTGGAGAGCGACGAACTGGGATAGAATAGTTTCATAGGGAGGGCTTATGCGGGTCACAGTCCTTGCAATCCTTTTCGCGAGCTTGGTGGGAACGGCGCTCGGCCAGAATCGTCAGGGCCCGTATTCATCGCTGGGTGGATTCGGCAGCGTTCTCTATCCCGGCACCGGTCATGCGCCCGCGACGCCTCCCGGCGGAATCAATGGGCCGCGCTTCAATGGACGGCCAGCGGGCGTTCCATCACGCGGCGTAATTGGCAATCCCATCCCGGCGAATCATCCGCAACATCATCGGACCGTCGTCGTACCGTATCCGGTTTTCTACGGCGGATACAGCGGCTATGCGCCCGGATACGATCCGTCGGGCGGTTATCCGCCGGATCAAATCGCTCCCACGAATTCGAACGGCGCGCCGTCGGTAGTGATCAATCAGAACTACATTCCTCCGCAGGCGAATCCATCGGTCCAGAATTATGGACCGCCGGATGCCGCCGCGGAACCCACCATGCGGATGTATCAAGCGCCGCCTTCGCATCCTTATGCGGATGCTTTGGACAGCGCGCGGCGTACCGTCAGCGACCAGCCTACGCTTTATCTGATCGCCTTCAAAGATCACAGCATCGTGCAGGCGCTGGGGTATTGGATGGAAAATGGCGCGCTGCATTACGTGAGCGTTGAGCATACGTTGAACCAGGCCAGTCTGGATTTGATCGACCGCGATCTTTCGCAGCGCTTGAACGACGAGCGGAACGTGGAATTCAAGCTGCCCGCGCGCTGATAATTTTTTGTGGGGCAGGTTTGGTAACCCGCCGCCGATTGTTAATCGGCCCGTACGGTAAACGTTCCCCAGCAACAGGCCGATTACCAATCGGCCGCAGGATGCCATCCTGCCTCACAAAGCATCAACCGTTCAAGTAGCCATTTCGACTGGTCGGACGATTTTCGTCGTCTGGACCATCCCGCCCGCCGCACAATGCCTTCAGGAGGCAAGTTATGAATCTCAAACACGCATTGTTGCTGGCTGCGATTACCGTGGCGCCCGTCGTCGCCGACACCAAAGAATTGATCGAACAGGCGCGCACTCAATTGCAGGCGGCCCGTTCGCAAGGCACCGAAGAAGCATATTTGAAGACCGAGGAGACCGTCGACAACGCGGTGAAGCAGGATGCCAAGAATCCGATAGCGTTGTTGATGCGGGGCGCGGTGAGAATGGAGCGCGCCGGATGGCTGGCCGGCAAGGCCCGCTTTGGGCCCGCCAACGAAGTAATGATCATCGCCTGCGCCGACATGGACGCGGCGGTTGCCATTAGTCCCGGCAACTTCGAGGTGCGCATGACGCGCGGGCTGATGTACGGGCGCTTCCCAACTTTTCTGAACAAAAGCTTGCTGGCCCGCGAGGATCTGGAGCTGGTGCTGCATAGCCCGGACTTTGCCGCTCAACCGGCGGAGCGGCGCGCCATGGTGCAACTCGTAATGGGTCTGGTCTACGGCGGCGCCGGCGATCTGGCAAAGGCCGGCGTGGCGTTTCTCGGCGCGGTGGATGCCGATCCAAATGGCGAGGCCGCGAAGGAAGCTCGCGCACAGATGAAGAAGTTGGCCGAGACGGCGCCGGCCGCGGGCGCGAAAGGTCCATACCATCCGGATCGTTTTCCGAAAATCAGCGCCGATACATCGCCTGTCATCGCGGCGGCGAGCGTCACTATGCCTGGCCGCGATTCCGAGCAATCGCCATTCATTCAGGATCTCGTGAAGAGTCTGAAGTCCCAGGGCGGAATGCTTTCGTCGCACGTTCTGCGCAGCGTCGATCATCCCGGCATGTTAGTTATCATGACGTGGTGGAAGGATAAGCAGGCGTTGAACGACTGGTTTTACAGCGACGCGCATCAGGGCTTGATGAAGCAGACCTATGTCGACCGCAAGCCTACCGGCGCTGAAGGGCCATCCCAGATCGCCATCGAACTGCTGACCACGCTGCCGGGAGGGATGCGGTTTAACGGCGGGCTGGCGCCGGAAGTGAAATGAAGATCAAACTTTTTACGAAGCATCCAACGCCTCGGCAACTGCCGCTTGCCATTCTGAAAGTCGCGCTGGTGGGGGCCGTGCTGGGCATCCCGTGCTCGGTGTTCCTGAGCTGGCTGATGAACGCGCCGTGGGACAAGATTGCGGCGCATCCCTGGTTTTGGCTCGGCGGCTCGTGCGCCATGGGGGCCATATTCGGCGTCTGCTTTTACGTCACCTGTGGATTGCCGATGGATTATCTCCGGCCCGTGCTGCGACGGTTTCCACCATTGCAGGCGCGGATTCTAATGATCGCGACGGCCATGGCGGGTGGCTCGCTGGGCTGCGTGCTCTCGATCAGCGCCGTCGGGTTTTTCTTTCACGTAAAGATGCAGACTCCGCTGCCGCTCGGCAAGCTGGCGTTTGTGGACGGCATCATCGCGGTAGCGATCAGCCTGGTGATCAGCGCGTTCATGAAACTGCAAGCGGAGAAAGCGCTGCGCGAACGAACGCTTTCGGAGGCGGCCGCTAAGGCGCAAACATTTGCATTGCAGGCGCAGATCAATCCGCATTTCTTTTTCAATACGCTGAACACGATTTCAGCGCTGGTGCCCATCGACCCGAAAGCCGCGCAGGAAACCATCGGGCGGCTGGCCGACATGTTCCGGTATACGCTCTCGTGCTCGCGCGGCGAACTGGTTTCGCTAGACGACGAGCTCACCTTCGCCCGGAATTATCTGCTGTTGGAGCGCGCGCGTTTCGGTAGCCGGCTGCGTGTGGAGTTGCCGGAGAGCACGGCGGCGGGCGTGATGCTGCCGGGCCTGACGCTACAGCCCATTGTCGAAAATGCCGTGCGCTACGGCGTCGCAAAACGCGTGGATGGCGGAACTGTGCGCGTGGAAATCGATCGCAAAAACGGCCACTGCAGTTTGAGCGTCTTCAATCAATTCGAGCCGAGCGACGGCGCGCCCAATCTGGATGCGGGCAAAGTTTTTCGCGAGGGGCACGCGCTGGCCAACATCCGCGAAAGGCTGCAACTGCTGTTCGGCGATCGCGCCGGTTTGCAGCTCGGCATGAACGGCGCTGAATGGGTCCAGGTGACGGTGAAAGTGCCCGTTGGAGAATCGCAGGCGTGATTCGCGCGGTGGTTGTGGACGATGAAGAACTAGCGCGGCGCAGCCTGAAAACGGCCTTGGCGATTGAGCAAGACCTGGAGGTAGTGGCCGAAGCATCCAACGGATTAGAGGCGCTGGAAAGAATCTCGGAGCACGAGCCTGACGTCGTGTTCCTGGATATCGAGATGCCGGGACTGAACGGATTCGAAGTGCTGGCAAACTTGAAGGCCGCGCCCCTGATCGTTTTTGTGACGGCCTACGACGAGTATGCAGTGCGCGCGTTTGAAGCGAATGCGATCGACTATTTGCTGAAGCCGACGCAGCCGCAACGGGTGGTCCATGCGGTGGAGCGCGTTCGCGCCGCGCTCGGGAAGGGCACGGGATCGAACGCCGAAGCGCTACGCAAATTGCTGGCTGAGTTGAGGCCGGCGGGTCCTCGGAAAATTGCGGCGCGGAAGGGCAAGCGGATCGTGCTGTTGCCTTTGAAGGAAGTGATGCGCGCGGCTATCGAAGATAAGCTGGTGTTTCTGCATACCGCCGGCGAGCGCTATCTCACCGACAAGAGCGTCGGCGAGTTGGAGACGCAACTTGAGTCCTGCGGCTTCTTCCGGATCAGCCGGGGCGAGCTGGTGAACCTGGAGTATGTGACCGAAATCGTGCCGTGGTTTTCGGGCACTTACAAAATTCGGTTGACGACGGGCGCGGAACTGGATGTGAGCCGCGATCGGGGGCGGCGGTTAAAAGAGGTTATGAATATCTGAGCGCGCTCAGGAAATCCTTATCGCCTTCAAGAAAATCAAAGTCCCCCAGCCGGTCCTTTTCCACCCACTCTATCCGCTCAAAGTTCAAATTGATTGGCTCGCCGTCAAACTCCACTACGCGATAAAAGATCAGCAGGATCGGTGCTGCGTTGGGGTACTCGTATTCATAGCGCATTATTTCCGGGCCGATGCGCGCGCGAATCGCCAGTTCTTCTTGCAGTTCACGCACCAACGCCGCGGCGGGCAGCTCATCGGGTTCCACTTTCCCGCCCGGGAATTCCCATTTGAGCGGATGCGCGCCATCCGACTTCCGTTGTGCGATTAGGATGCGTGAGTCCAGCTCGATCACAGCAGCTACGACCGTAGTCACAGCAAGTACGAACCGTGGCGCAGATCCTCGACGACCGATTTCTCGCGCGGATTCCAGCCCAGCGTCCTTTTGGCCTTCTCAGATGAAATCCGCTGATCCAACACCAGCGCGTCGGCGTATGCGCCCAGGCTTTTCCGCGCTTCTTCGAGCGGCCACGAACTGGTGCGCCCACCCGCCGACGCCGCGTCGCTCGCCGCCTCGGCAATTTCCCGGACGCGAAACGCAGTGTCGTCGGCCGCATGCAGCAATGTTCCAGGCGCCGCGCGCTCCAACGCGCGCGCAAACAAATCGGCGAGATCGTGCACATGCACCATGGGCCACCGGTTCTGGCCGTCGCCGACGTAACGGGCCGCGCCGGTTTCGCGCGCGGACTTCACCAGATCCGCCGGGATTCCGCCGCCCCGCCCATAAACGATCGCCGGCCGGATCACGATCGCACGCACATCTTGCTTCGCGCTTTCCAGCACCATCGACTCAACCGACGGCCGCCACGCCACCAGCGCAATTGGACTCAGCGGCGCGGATTCATCGGCGGGCGTATCGCCAGTATTCCCGAGCACCCAGATGCCGCTCGTATACAAGAACGGCTTGCCCGTTCCGAGCACAGCATCCAGCATTGCGCGGACAGCTTCGCGATCCAGGCGCCCGTCATTCGTCGTACCGGCATGAATCACACCGTCCGCGGATTTCGCCGCTTCCGCCAGCGCCGCGGGCGACGTCAGATCGCCGCGAAAAGGTGTGACGCCCTTCAAGCTCATTTGTCCGGCAGCCGCATCCGATCGCGCCAGGCCGGTTACGGAGTGCCCCGCCGCGATCGCGGCTTCCGCCACCACGCTTCCGATATAACCCGTCGCGCCGGTGAGAAAAACATTCATGAGAGACAACCTCCAGGCGGCATAATTGAAATGAGAGTCGATCTTGTATAGCGAAGTCTTCCTCGATCATTTCAAAAATCCGCGCAACGTGGGGGAACTCGATCCGCCCGCCGCGATGGTGGAGATTTCGAATCCGGCCTGCGGCGACATCCTGCGACTTTCCGCCCGCTTCGAGGATGGCCGCGTTGCGGAGGTCCGCTATAAGGTCCGCGGCTGCACGGCATCTATTGCCAGCGGATCGGTCCTCACCGAGTGGATGCAAAACAAAACGCGCGCGGAGCTTGCGGCATTGACGCCGGAGACGATCGACGAACAAGTTGGCGGTCTGGCGCCAGAGTCGAAGCATGCAGCGGTCCTGTGCCTGGACGCCGTGAAAAAGCTTTTGTCGGCCTGATTATTTCAATCGCCACAAAAACCAAACCACCGCCACCACCAGCAATAATCCAGCCGCCGCCGGAACCGCACGGGTAAACCTGGTGAATCGAATCAGCCGCTCGAACGTAAAAGCAAAGACGACAATCAGCAGCAGCTCAGCGGCCGCCACGCCGCACAGAAAAGTCGCTGCATGATATCCGCTCCCGGCCAGAAAGATCGAAAAATACGCGCCGTGAAATAATCCCAGAACACCCACTACCAGCCAGCGCATTCCAGAGTTGGGCAGCAGCACGATCTCGAACGCCAGATACGCGATGGTGAGCGCCGCGGCGGCTTCGATGAATCGCGGTGACATTGGAAAAGTAATACGCGGCGCCATCGCGCACGCCAGGCTTTCCGCCACGAGGAACGCAACCGTAAGCCCCATCAATTCGCGGCGGCTGCGCGCGGCCAGAACCAGGCTTGCCAGAAACAGCAGCGGCGCCAGCCCGCCGGCGGCGCGCATGAATCCGGCCGCGGATTCTTTCAGAGCCGTCTCGAAGCCCGTGGGCGGACGAAAACGGATCTCCGCCGAAGTGAACGATAAATCGAAGACCGCCTGATCTGTTTTATCGCCGCGATATGCGCGCAGCAGATGTACATGATTGGGGACCGTCACCGATGGATAAGTGCACTCGATCAGCAATTCCTCAACCGGGGCGGGGAATTCGTAATCGGCGTTGCATACGTACGTGCCTTGTTGGTCGGCGCAGGATTGCGCGGATGGCTTGCCCCAAGCCCCGCCGCTCTTGAATCGGATATGTTCCAGCAGCGTGTGTTCCGGCTCGTGAACGTGCGCCGCTTCATAGGACGGCATGCGCAATTCATAATGAGCGCGATTGCCATCCACCTTCAGTTCGCCCGTGCTCATGCTGACCATGTGCGCGCCCAGCGGCATCGCCAGGGTCATGAACAACAATCCGGCGCTTCCGGATTTACAGGCGAGTTCTAAGTTCATACATCGGAAACTGACCGAAATCTTTTGCCAGCGGTATCCTGCCGACGTAGTCAAACTGGAACTGTTGCGGGGCCTCCAAGGCGGCCAGAGCCGCGAACGCATCGCTCGCATAGATTTTTCCGGCGGGCGTTACCGGTTCGATTCTCGCGGCCCGGTTGACATGCCATCCGATGTAGTTTTCCTTTTCCGTGACCTGATCCGGAAACTTGTAGACTGGCCCGGCATGCAGACCGATCCTCAACGCGAGTTGTTCCGGCAGGCCCGCCGATTGGCGATCGATCGCGGCAATGGTTGAGGCGAGCAGCAGCGCGAAGCGGCCTGCGTCGATCACCTTTTCGAAAACAAAGAACAGACCGTCGCCCCAGGTGTTCTGGTATTCCGGTTTGGGTTCCGCGCGGCCGCAGAGCTGGCCTACCTGGTCCATCACCTCGGTGATGAACGCGGGAATCTGTTCTTCGGAAAGATGGCTGAAGTGAAATGCGTCGGCGAAGAGCATCGCCCGCCTTTCCACGTCGAAGCCGGGAACTCGCGCCGGAATCGTTTGGTTGGCAGGGCTGCATTGGCCGATCGGCGCCAGCGCCAGCTCGAGTTGACCGGCACGAATCTTGGCCAGGCCGCGCATCACGTCGCGGGCATATTCATTGCCGACATTCCCGAATTTCATCTTCTGATCGGAACAGACGATCACTTCCTGGGCAGCGTCGCGTACCTTGCGATAGCGATCTTCCCACCCGGCGCCGCCGCTGGCAACCTTCTCACGTACGAATTGCTCCTCGTTGTACGGCAGCACAATATGCAACTGTCCGCCAATGGAGTGCATTGCTTCCAGGAATTCGATTTCGGCGCCGGCGGCCGCCGAAGAATATGCAACACCCACGCCGGACTCGATCAGGTGTTGCGTCAATTGCGCGGGATCTCCCGGCCAGGGGCCTTCGAAGACGGCCACTTTTGGCGGACGAAAAGCGCGCTCAATCCGCGTCCGCACCGCTGACGGCATCAGCCTCAAAATAATCCGGGCGTTACGCCACGTGGAGACGAGGCTCCCCAGAGTTCCAATTTGGCGGGCCTCCGCGTAATGAAATTCGGCTTCGGCAACGCGATCCAGGAGCAACTCAGTTTCCGCCATCGTGGCGGCCAGCCAATAGTTTTGTGTTTCAGGTTGGGCCGCTCTCAGTTCTTCACAGCTCCGCAATACCTGTCCCGCGAGATTGCGCGAGGTCTCGCCGTCCTTCAATGCGAAAGCAAGCGTAGCCGCGTTGATGCCCACCCAGTAGGGTCTTCCCGATTGTTCGTAGGCTTTCAAATACTGGTTAAACGCGGCCCTCAAGTCTTGCGTACTTCCGCTTCTTAGCCACATATCCTTATATGTGCGAGAAAGCAGGCCAAGCGATTCCTCGTCGTCATGCCCTTCGTTTCGGATCTGGAGCAGCAGGTCGCGCGCCAGTTCAGTGGATCCCATGCGCGCCAAGGCCAGCGCTTTCACTTGCCGCAATTCCTTATCGCCGGGCCAGGTCTCCAGACCTTCGCGAGACACGTCGAAGGCCAGCAGGGCTTCTCCATTTTGATTTGCCGCTTTGCCAAGGCTCCGGTAAGTTTCGAGCGGCAGGCGCCCCGGCGGATGAGCGCGCCATTCCGCGAAGAGACCCGCGACAGTGATTGGTGCAGTCGGCATTTCTTATGAGAAGCTGGGTATCAGGATAGCTCAAGTCGATTGAAACGGAGCAATAAATTGTCCAGCAACGTCGCGCTGCTGCGCGGGCTGAATCTCGGCGGCAAGAATCGGATCTCGATGGCGGATCTGTCTCGAATGTTCGCCGAGGCCGGTTGTACCGATGTTCAGACCTATATCCAGAGCGGTAATGTCATCTTCCAGGCCAGCCAGTCCAAGTTGGAAAAACTTCCCGGGCTGATCGCGAAGAGCATCGCGGACCGCTTTGGATATAAGACTCCCGTGGTGTTGCGGACAGCCGAACAGCTTGGCGAGACCATCGGAAATAATCCCTTTCTCAAGGCGGGAGCCGATGAGGGAACGCTGCACGTATACTTTCTGGCGGGTGTGCCGGATGCGCGCGGCATAGCCGGTCTCGATCCCGCGCGATCGTCGCCGGATGAGTTCTTCGTGCGCGGACGCGATGTCTATGTTCATCTGCCCAACGGCATGGGGCGCACGAAACTGAGCAACGCTTATTTCGATTCCAAGCTCGCCACCGTCAGCACCGCCAGGAATTGGCGCACAGTGCTGAAACTTTTCGAGTTTATGCAGGCGTGAATACAGTCGCTATAATCGGATTGTGAAAGGCCCTACAATTCTAATTGCCGCGCTTGGGTTGTCCATCGGCATGCTGGGCGGATGCAAGCGCAATATACGAAATAACGATGCCGTGCGGCAGGGTGTCATGACCTACCTTTCCAAGCGCGCCGACTTTGTATCGATTGCAACGATGGACGTGAAGGTGGTGTCCGTCACCTATCTCAAGGACCAAGCTCTCGCGGTAGTACGTTTCGAAGCAAAGGGAAACAACAGCGGATCCGGATTGACGATGCAATACATCCTGGAGCGCAATGGGGATCTGTGGGTGGTGAAGCGCAAAGGCACAGAAGGGCATGGGACCGCGGGAAAGGCGCAGGAAGGTTCAGGCGGATCCATCGGCGCAATGCCACAGACCATGCCGCCGGGGCATCCCACTGTCGGTAGCGGAGGATTGCCTGCGGGGCATCCGCCGGTTGGTTCTGACAAAAAACCTGGAAAATCTCAATGAAACGCGTTGCCGTCCTGGGAGGCGGTCCGGCTGGAGCTTTCGCCGCTGAACGATTGGCGAGCGCCGGCCTCGAAACCGTGGTCTTCGATGAGAAACTGGCGTGGGAAAAACCGTGCGGCGGCGGGCTGACCTACAAGGCTTACAATCAATATCCGTTTCTCATCGACAACGATATTCCCAAGAAGTTCATCACCGATACGTATCTTGCGGCGCCGAAAGCGGGGGCGGTGAAAATGGGTCTGAGCCGGCCGCTGGTGATTTATTCGCGGCTGGATCTCAATCGCATGCTGCTGGCGCGCGCGGAAGATGCCGGGGCGCAACTGGAAAAAACGCGAGTGCTGGAAATTGAACGATCGGGCCGCGGGTGGATGCTGAAGACGCAGCACGGTTCGCTCAACGCCGACTTCTGCATTGTCGCCACGGGGGCGCGGAATCCGTTGCGCAACGTTGGAACCCAGTGGACCGCGGCCGACACCATGTACGCGCTGGGCTACTATGTGCCGTCGCTTCAGGACCACATCGATATCCAGTTCCTGCCGAA
>DATDHK010000280.1:0-3246 GCA_036521635.1 Bryobacteraceae bacterium
GCAAACCGCTTTGGCACTTCAATACCAACCAAAGCTGGCATGCATCGCCGATGACGTACATGGTGGATGGGCATCAGTACGTCGCGATCGCCGCGGGGTCGAACATCATCGCGTTCGCATTGCCCTACTAAGAAAGGCTGAAGACCGCTCCCTCACGGTCGCGGCTCGGAATCGATACTAAACGTCATACCGAGCCGCGACCGTAAGGAAGCGGTTACGGCCGCCTGCGCGGCGCCGGCGTGACCGCATCCCACTTGGCATCGCCGGTCTGAAGATAACCCGGCGGCAAAGTATTCCAATCCGGCCGCGTGACGCCGTTGAGATCGTAAACTACTCTCCCGTCGCGCAGCGTCAGCTCGCAGCTCAGCCGCTTGTCGCCCTTGAGGCGCGCTCCGTACATGTCGGTGTAGCCAAAATTCCCCCGCTCCAATTTGAAGACGGCCACATCGGCCACGGAGCCCACCGACAAATTCCCGAGCTCCTCATGGTGAATCTCACGCGCCGGATTCCAAGTGGATTTAGCAACCACATCGTCGACCGAGAGACCCATTGCCAGGAACTTGCTCATCAGGTTCGCCATGTCCTTCATGCCGGAATTCATGCTGCCGATATGAAGATCGCTGGAGATGGAATCCGGCAGGAATCCTTCCTTAATCGCCGGCACCGCAATTCGCCATGCGAAGCTGCCCCCGCCATGACCGACGTCGAAAATGACGCCGCGCTTTCTTCCTTCAAAAATGCCCTTGTTGACGTGCCCGGTTTCATCCAGTTCGTTTCTGAGTCCTGAATAGCAATGCGTGTAAATATCGCCGGGACGCAGCTTCTTGGTGACCAGTTCGCTGAGCGGCCGCTCCTTATGATTCGTTCCGAAGTCAACCATCACGGGAATGTTGGCGAGCGTGCCGGCTTCCACAGCGTGCTCCACCGGCGTCCACTCAGGCCCGGCATAGTGCGCGGTCTTGATGCCGACGATCAGCCCTTTGTATTTGAGCGCCATGTCCGCGGCCGGCTTCGATTCCATGTCCGCGAGATCGTTTTCGTACTTGCTGCCTCGCATGCCGTGTCCAACGATATTCAGAAAAACCAATACGCGAGTCTTCGTCCGGTCGATGATGTGCTGCTTAAACTCCTCGAAATTACGCCAGCCCGCGCATCCGGCGTCCGCCACGGTGGTCACGCCGGCGCGAAAAGTGAATCCATCCGGATATAGGCTGTTGTCGCCCGCGTAAGACCCTCGCTCACCGGTGCCCGCAAAGACATGTACGTGAATATCCACCAACCCCGGTGTCACGTAAAGACCGCGCAAATTGACGACCTTCAGCGCTTTCGCTGGATCGATGCGCGCTTCCACGGCGGCAATCTTGCCGTCGAGAATCGCCACATCGCGCACAGCGCTGATTTTGTTTTTGGCGTCGATAACATGCCCGCCCTGTAGCAACAGGTCGTATTGCGCTTGAGCCATGCAGCAGGATGCAGCCGCCGCCAAAAATGCGATTCGCTTGAGATTATTCATCGATTTTCAGAATTGCAACTTGGCGCCGAGCTGAATATTGCGGTTGCCGGTCGCGCTCGTAATGTTGCCGAACGACCCCGTGTTAATGGTCGTCCCAGACGGATTGTTAAAGTTCGTGTGGTTGAACAGGGCGAAGGTCTCGAAGCGAAGCTGGAACTTTAAGCGTTCCTTGATCGGGAAATTCTTGAACAGCGAGAAATTCACGACTTCCGCGCCCGGACCATGGAGCAAATTGCGCCCCGCGTTTCCATAAGCGTAGTTGGTCGTGATGGGATACAAATCGGCGACCGTAAACGCGGTCGAATCGATGCATCCCACCAAATGCCCGCGGCCGCGGTTGCTGCTGGCTGAATGAACCAGATTCGGCCGGTACGTTCCCAGCGAGGCTGTGTTGGCCGTGTCGGTTCCAGTGATCACGTTGAACGGCAAACCGGTTTGGATAGTGATGATGGCGTTGCTCTGCCATTTTGTAAACACACCCTTCAACAATGGATTTGAAACCGCGAAGAACGGAATTTCATAAACGAATTGGCCCACAAAGCGATGGCGGATGTCCCAAAGGGAGTTGCCGTAGTCGCCTTTCCAGTTATAGGGATTCATCGGAGTGCCTCCGCCGTTAGAATCGTTGCTCGCGTCCAGCGTGTGCGACCACGTATAGCTTGCAAGCACCTGCACGCCATGCGTCAGCCGCTGGCGAAAGATGGCGCTCATGCTTTCATAGTTGGCGATTTCGTCATTGTTGATGGTCCTGATCACACCGAACAACGAGTTGGGCCGCCGCGTGTTAACCGAACCCGGTCCGGGAAACAGTGGAGTATTGTTGTAGTAACTGCGATCAAGGTGGTAGGAATGCGAGCCGAGATATTGCACCTCCATACCGCCACCGCCCCAAAGCTGCCGTTCCAGGCCGGCGCTCCACTGGTTCATGCGGGCTGTGGGCTGGTTCCAGGGCGCGGTCATGATCGTGCCGACCGTTGGTCCAGCGGGACAGACGCCGGCCGAACCAAACGGGTTGATCAGGTTGATCGGCGTCAGTCCAACCGAATAGGTGCAGTTCAGGATCGTGGCGAACGGCGGATTATTACTCAGAAAAGTGTAGCTATTGGTTTGGTTCGGATTGTAATAGATGCCGCCGCCCGCGCGGAACACCGTCTTCTCGTTGATACGGTAAGCGAAGCCAGCGCGCGGCGCCCAATTCTTATGATTCGGATTCGTGAAGTGAAAGCCCGGCGTCCCTCCCACGATTGCAGTCTGACTCGGATTTAACTCAGTAGCATTGCCATTGACCGTGTACGCGACGGTCGGCAATTCGTAGCGGAGCCCATAGTTCAGAGTGAGTTTCCGGCTAACCTGCCACTTATCCAACACGAAAAATCCATCTCGCCACTCGGCGACGTGTCCATGAACCTCCGGGCCGGGTGTAGTAAATGCATTCGGTATTCCAAGAATGAAATCGGCGGGCGCGTAACCGCTTAACGTTCCGTTGAAAGAAAATGACCCACGTGGACTATTAGTGGCTTCGCGAGCCGTTGCCAGCCTTCGAAATTCCAGGCCGGCCATAATGTTGTGCGAGCCGCGGCTCCAACTGATCTGGTCGGAAAGCTGATAGGTGGCCGCTCGACGCGGCCGGGGCGGCCGACGCGCGGGTGCTGGCCAGCCTGATGACCTGCTTCGCGCCCGTCGCGCGGGTGATCAGCTCGCCGGCGCTGCGCTGCATCGATACCGTGCGCCCG
>DATDHK010000281.1:0-4928 GCA_036521635.1 Bryobacteraceae bacterium
AAGCCCTCGGCAAGAATGTTTCGATTCCGTACCGGCACGAATTCAAGATCGCGGCGAGCATGCCCGTTTGGAAAGGCTTCGAGGTGAGCATGGCGTTGCAGAGCGATCCGGAGCTCACGAAGGCTGTGAACTGGACTCTCACCAGCACGACCAGGTATCCATTTGACTGCAGCGTGCCGGGTTGCACGCCGGGCGCTCTGGTAATTCCCACGGGAGTAAAACTCACGAACCCGTCTGAAACAATTCCTCTGGTGGCGCCGGGATCGCGATTCCTGGATCGATTGCAACAGGTCGATCTGGGCGTCCGGCGAGTCTTCCATATCCGGGAACGGATGATTGTGAGTCCTCAGCTCGACGTATTCAATGTGAACAACGCGCATACGGTACTGTCTGAGACTCAAGCGCTGGGAACCAGCGGCGCCAATACTTTTACCGGTTTGGTCAGCACTTTCCGGAACGGCGGTCCCGGCGGAACTCCACAAACGCTTCTGGCGCCGCGGCTGCTGCGGCTTTCGGTGCAGTTCAAGTTCTAACGAGTCTTTGTAAATACGGAATTACTTACGGGCCGATTATCAATCGGCTGTAGGTTACCACACCACCGCGACGCCGAAGACGCCATGACTACCGAAGACTTTCGCCGGATCGCTCTGAGCATGCCTGGCGCGTTGGAAAAAGCGCACATGGGTCATCCCGATTTTCGAGTGAAGGGAAAGATTTTCGCAACGCTCTGGCCCAAAGACGGCTGGGGCATGGTCAAGTTGAATCCGGAGCAACAACACGAATTCGTCCGCGCCGAGCCTAACGTTTTTGCCGCGGTAAAAGGAGCGTGGGGACTTCGTGGCTGCACCAGCGTGCATCTGGATGCGGCCAGTGAGAAGACGGTGCGAAGCGCCATTTCGGCCGCTTGGAAACTAATCGCATCCAAGCGCTGAGCGCTGTCAGCCCCGCTTTTCGGGCTTCTCTTCAGTCTCGGTTTCTTCCACCAGCTTATCGACCACCATGTAGTAAATCGCCATCTTCCCATCGCGGTCGCTTTGAAAGAAAATGCGCTGGCTGTTCGGCGAAAAGATGGGCCTGACCGCGTGCGGGTCGGTCGCACGATGCTCGCACAACGTCAACTCTCGTCGAACGGCGCGGACCAGCAGGAGGACGAACGGCGACGCTTTGCTTCCGCTGGCGCCAACCAGCACGCTGGCGTCGCTGTTCCTGCTGAAGGAAACGAACTGGCTGGTCTTGGAAATAAGCTTGTCCTCATTCGTGTCGGGAGTGCATTCGCGAACATTGTTGAGTTGCTTCTTGTCAGCCGGATAATTTAGATACAGCACGGATCTGCCGTCGGGCGACCACAGGGCGGTCCCCACGCCACCCGGCGCAATGTGCAATTTTCGATTCTGCGCTCCATCGAAATTCACCAGCCACAGTTCGCCATCACCCCGCCGGTAAAGCATGCCGGCCCGCCGCGGACGCGGCATTGGATCGGAAATTGGATCGCTCGCCTCGGCCAGAGTTTCGGCCGCGCCGTTTCGCATCGTGATCAGGCGCAGCCGGCTGCTGCCGGTCTTCTGCTCCACCAGCGCGGCATATAATCCGTCGTCGGAAAGACTGAATCCGCGGCCGAACTCTTGCCCGCCCGCCGCTTTGTACACTTCGCGCGTGCGTCCTCCACCCAGGCTTCCCATGAATAGCGAGTGTCCGTCCAGATAGCAAAAATTGCGCTCGTCGGGCGTCATGGTCAGCGACCATGGCTCCAGATTTTTCGCGTCGGTGAGTCCATGCGACTGGCCCGGCTTCAATTCCATGCGATAGGCCTGGACCGTGCCGCTGCGATCGCTGGCGTAAAGCATAAAATTTCCGCGGCGCGAAATCACGCGGCCGTATCCGGAAGGAAGCCAGCATTGATGCGCGGGGTCGGTCAAACGGAAGACGACGAAATCGGTGGCCTGATCCGTGTAGCGCTTGGTTTCGTTGGGAAAAGTTTGGCCCTGGTCGGCCGCGAAACAAGCGCCTGCGCCGGCGAACGAAGACAGAAAAAGACGACGGCTTAAAACCAAGGGGCTACCGGTGGCTGGTTTGATAATGCTCTTTGAGCAAGTCCAGTCCGAAGTCTCCTTCAAAGTCGCGCCAGACGGTGTGGATGTGGTTCGCGTTATTTTGCGTGTCGTCGTATTCCACCAAAAACGCCGGCGCCTGAATACGGTAGTAATGCGGCTGGCCAGGCTGGTCGCCGCCCGCCCAGGCGAAGTACAAATTGGCGCCGGCTTTCTTGATCTGTTCCTGGCGGGCGTCGGCAATCTGCTCCGGCATGTTATTGCAATATTCGTTCAACAAATTTTGCAGCAGCTCATGCTGATGCGCGTTCAATTTGGATGCCTGCAAACCACTGGGCTGGCCTGTTAGCGCAGCCTTCCGCGACGCAACGGTCAGGATATCGCCGGGCGCTTTTGCATCCACGACAGCAACCTTCTTTTGTTCCGGCGTGAGCGACTGCACGAACGCGCGGCCCAGGTCCTCTTCGCGGCCCAGCACTCGCAAACCTTTGCGCGGACCTTCGCGCACCTCCGCCGGATTTGCTCCGAAGAAACTGGGCGCACCCTGCACCTTGCCGTTGGCGATCGTGAAATTCTGGCTGACGTGATGACCCTCGATCCGGTATCCCCAGGTCCCAGTTTCCGAAGGCTCGCCGAATACGCTAAAAAAATAACCTTCCGGATCGCGCACCGGACCCGTGCCGTGTTCCAGCGCCTTCAGTATTTCATCGAGGCTCATGATCGTAATAGTTTTGATGTAGCCGCGCTGGCTGAGCCCGGCGCTGAGCAGCGCATGCGCCAAATGCTTCTGCGCCGAGTTCATTTCCTTAAATGCAAGACCCTTGCGCACCTTCGGAATGTAGTGCCAGTTGAAGCGCTCTTCATCCGTGAACTGGAACGTGGCGCGGGCACGTTCTTCCGGTGAGAGAGACGCCAGGAATGCGCGAGCCGTCTCCGACATCACGGCCGGCGAATGAAGTTTTGAATAAGCGGAGGCGAGGAGAACGATTCCAATTCCGATCGCCAGGAGCCGAAGCGCGGTGGCCTTCACGGTGAGTCTCCTTTGTCCAAGGAAATCTTAATGCACTACCAGCTTATCTCAGAAAACGACCTTCGCTTCCAAGCGCACTGGCAATGTACATCGCCTTCGCACGCGCACAACCGGCGCCGGATGCTTCTCGCCGAATGTGTCCGATCTCCAGCCGTCGATCAGCTCGGCGTCATCGGGCAGCACGAGCCTTGTTCTAGCTTCAAGTGAACCCAGATGCCATAACTGCTCAACATCGTGTTCGCCCGGCGGCCCGTCGATTTCATCGGTGATCAGAAGAACATCCGGTTTTTGAAATTCGACGCGGCGGCGGTGCGTGAAGCCGGCATAGCTGCACTCGGCCTCCAACAAATCGCGGTCGGCATTCGTCTTCCAGGATTGAATGGTGACTTCGGGACAAGTGGCCCATCGGAACGGACCGGCGGCAATGGCTTGATCCCATCCATCGACAACAACTGTATTGTGCGCGCGCGTTCCCCGAAACCAGTTGCGCCATTTTTCTTCGCCAACGTAGGTGAACGTGCCGGGATCGATTAGAATCTCCTGGTCGCCGGATCGCACCACAATACTCAAGGTATCGGCGTGGCTATGGCCCGCGCCCCACGGTCCAAAGGGACCCGCGTCCACCAGCGCATGATTCGCACCCGCGGTCATCACTGCAACTCCGGCGTCCGAAAATAATCGTGATGCCCGCTTCCCTTCCCCGGATTTGCGCTGCAGAACATTCGCGCCGAGCCACCACGCAGCCTGCGTCTGCATGTCCGCGGCGTCGAAAGGCCAATCCGGCCGATCAAGCACGACGCTGGCCGTAGCCATGCTCGCGCGGCCGAACCGATCGCGGCGTCCATAAGGATGAAAGAATCTGCCGCCGTCGTCATCGCCGATGAAGGCCACCGTGCGTGCGGGTCCAAGCAGCGAGTGCAGATATTCAGCCATGCGTTCCAGCTTGTCCATGTACGGCGTGTCCGGCTTCGCGAGAATCGCGTGAAACAGAAACATGTCGAGCGCGTAGACGTGATAATACGTGGACTGCTCGAAGTGACTTCCATCGGCCTGGATCTGCCGCTCCATCTGCTCGCGCGTCACTTTCGCGCCAAGTTGCTCCCAGCGCGCGGCCTTCGGAAGCCCAGAGAAAAATAATCCGAGAGCATGCAGCGCAACGGCCTCTCCTAACAGATGCGTGTTCGGCGAAAAATAAAACGACAGGTTGTTTTCGATGTGCCAGGCGTGCCAATAGAGTTGCCGCAGCCAGTTCGCACGCAACTCCGCGGGCAACTTATCGCCAACCAGGTGATATACCCATATCCAGGACAGCGCTCGAAAGGCAACCTCCAGCGCACTGGCCCAATTGATTCCGCGATGAAATGGATTTGCCGTGAACCAGCTTTCGAGCTGCGCGCGAATCTCGGCCAGGTTTGTGTCGTCGCCGGTGAACAAATACGCTTGCGCCAAAATCACAAGATGCTGATGACGATTCAGCTCCCAAATAATCTTGTGGTCGCCGGCGCGGCGGGCATCGAGATAAGAAATGCGGCGGAAGTAACTGAGACCGGTTTCGATTCCGCTCACGTGATCGCGGCGCCAGGGAACTTGCGGGCCGGTGTCAATCGTGAGACCAAGAATCGGAAAGTGATGCCGCCGGATTCGTTCGGCGAGTACTATGACGCCTCGCTCAAATTCGCTGCCCCGGAGCGCGGCAATTATTTCGGGGGCGGGCGGCAGCGGGAGCTTGGGCGCAAATTTCGGATCGAACTGAAACTTCGGTGGACTGGCGAAAGCGTAGACATTCTTCAGCTCCTGCTTAAGCCGAACCACAATCTCTCGAAGCGAGCGCAAGTAGCCATTCTGTCATG